>NZ_JBLYZG010000009.1:0-140592 GCF_049310245.1 Endozoicomonas sp. ALB115
GGAGCTGGGGAGAATGATGCCAACTGCTTCACTCAAGTATCGTTTGCCTGAATATCAAACACTCGTGCATTAGAAACTTGAGAGTCGAGTAAAATGATCAGCCAACCTGCGAAAGGGCCTGTTTTTGCCGTGTTACTTGAGGCTTTAAAACAAGTGCTGTAGTATTGCTCAGGATAATTTATACAACATATGTCGCATACTATTGCGTCAATATTCTTTGTTGTGATTATGGGTTACACGACTTGTAGTAATAGTTGACTAGATGTAGTTGAAGCGAAGCTCGGCTCATTCAACATAATAAAAATATGCAAGGGATAGTAGAGTGCATAAGAAAAGCAAGTATTCATGTTGTTTGATTTTTGCTATCAATCTGTTTTGTCTTCTAAAAATTGGAAGTCTGTGGGCTCTTAATACGAAATTTCTTGAGAAAAATGTAGCAGACAATGGAAGTATTTTTAGTGACTCTGATCTAACCAGCGTTTCAAGATCTACGGTTGAGGCTGTCTTTACTTTGAGGCTTCTGGGAAATGTAGATCCCTCTATTCAGGCTAATGCGCTAAAATATTTGGAGAGTTTTAAGCTGGAGAGTCTTGAAACTGAATCTCTGTCAGCCATTACATTTCATAAAATCAGACAAGGCGTTCCTGTTGCTACTGAACTTGATGAGATCCTGAGTCGTCAAAATCAGGATGGCGGGTTTGGTAGCCATGAGGGATATGATAGTAGTGTATTCGATACGGCTGTAGCGCTTTATGCGATATCACAAGTTTCACAAGATCAAATGGCTGAAGCAGCCGCTATTCAGTACTTGTTAGACAGGCAGGATAAAAGCGGAGCTTATTCTGTCTATGATTCTAATGAGTCTTCCATTCCCGTAACTTCTCTTGTCTATACAGCGCTTCAACCCTACAGGTTTAAATATAAAGATATTCCCGATGCTTTACGTGAAATAGGGTACTACCTGTTAGAAAATCCACCGGTTGATTCTGGTTTGGATGGGGTTTGGAAAAAATCCATTGCTTTGCTTGCAATCATTCCTGAGATTCGGGATTCCCGCCTGTATAGCACCCAGGTAAATGAGTTGAAAGCTAGTCAGCTGTCTGATGGATCTTGGGGTGGAGATGTTTTTGTAACAGCCTTATCTCTCCGGGCTCTTCATCTTGCGAGTAATATCACCTTCCCTGAAGAGCCAACGGCTGGGACATTCAGTGGCAGGGTGTTCTCTGTCAACCAAAACCTCCCGTTGAGTGATGTTGTTGTTAGCGTTAAGGGTCAAGAGGATAGAGCCTCCAGAACCGATGACAAAGGTTATTTTGTTGTTAAAAATGTTGAGCCCGGAAAACATGAAATAGTCTATTCAACTGCAGGTTACCAAGCAGTTAAGCAGACAGCTGAAGTAACAAAAGGCCAGGTTGTAAACCTTGGCTTCGTCAGGCTTCAAGCTGCCCCCAATGTAGTAGTAATCACCGGTGAAATACTCATAACAAATTCTGAAGTGCCCATAAGTGGCGCTACGCTATCGCTTGTAGACGAGAAAGGTGAAGTTAAATACACAATAATTAGCGACAGTTCAGGGCAGTATCAAGCTGAATTAGAACCGGGAAAATACAAGATCAAAGTGACAGTGCCTGGGTATAGAGAAGTTTTTGTGGATGCAGATTTGGAAGCAGGAAAGAAAATGCTCTTTTCCCCATCTCTTGTTAAACAAGGGGAGCCTGAGGACATAAAACTTTCAGTTGCAGGAGTGGTTGTTGATTCAGACTCAGGTCAAGTCATTGAGGGTGTCAGAGTTGAAGTACAGAGTTCTACTGCCTCGGTGTTAACTGATGGCGATGGCCGTTTTGCTCTTGATGATCTGGAAGCTGGAAAGATCACTCTGGTTGTGTCAAAAGGGGGGTATCAGGAAAGGTCGCTTGAGTTTATAGCAAGTGCAGGAAATAAGGTTAATGTAGGGAATGTGCTGCTTGTTAAAAAGTCTGAAGGGGTAGACGACAATAGTTCCTTGTTTGGTAAAGTGATTGATGCTGTCAGCGGACTTCCGATTCAAAATGCTACGATAGCAGTTGATGGTTCGGATCAATCAACAAAAACACTGTCTGACGGAACATACACTCTTGATGAAGTAAAAGATCTGAAATTCAAATTGTTGGTAAGTGCGTCAGGGTATTGGAGTCAACTGCCAGAAGTCGATATGGATGCGCATGGAAGATTACAGTTCAACGTCTCTTTGTCTCCCTCAGATTTGGGTGGTCTTAGCGTTACTGAGCTAGGGGCAGGAAGTTCTGACTTTTCAGCATATGAGCCCATTTCAATTACAGCGACTATTAAGAATGCAGGCGATGTTCCGAAGACTGCGCAACTGTATATAGAAGTTCTGGATAGTGCTGACAGGGTTCTCTTTGCAACACCTGTTGGTAGTATGGCGGGGGGGATTGGACCCGGCGATCCGATTGTGATTCTACCTGAAAAATCTGTTTCTGTAGACGCTAACTGGTTTACCGCGAATAAACCGGCGGGTAGATATCGCATTAAGCTGTCTGCTTATGACAAATTTACAAAGCAACTACTTTCTGAGAAATACTCCACTATTACGATTGTTGAGACTAGCGCATTGGCTCAGGTCAATCTCAGGTTAAACAAAGCATTTACTCATGTTGGCGCAACAGAGCGAGTGTTGTTAATGGCTGATGTAATTAATCGCTCAAACCAGCCATCTGATTTCACCTTTAAAACGATTTGGCGTGATGCTGGCACTGACATTATAAAAGAGTCAGATACAGTGCTGAGCTTGCTTGGCAGTGATACAGAAAAATCAATCGATTTGCTGGATATGGAATACTCCTTCAAAGAAAGCGGGCGCTACCCGTTTACTGTTGAATTGAGTGATTCGCAGTTATCGCCCGAAATTCAGGAAATCTCTGTAGAGGTTGCCCCTACTGTTCGAGTTGAAGCTGAGCAAAGCATATCTGAGAAGGTTATTACTCCTGATGGGGATAGAAAAATCACCATTGAAGTAAAGATCAAGGGAGTTGAGCAATGAGAATCAAGGAAAATGACACCTCTACATTGGTGATGGCTCTCGCCCTTATATTAATAACTGCATTGGTCGCTGCTAATGCTTATGCAAATGGCAATAGTGGTAAAAATTATGTGCTGTCATTTATGCCAAATCATAGTGGTAGTGCTCGCTTATCTGTCATTATATCCAGTGAACAGAGCGCAAGTGGCACTGTACTCATACCAGGACTTAATTTTGTAAAAGATTTTTCGATTGAACCAAACTCTATTGCTCGTATAGAAATCCCATCCAAAACAGATGAGCCAAGCGTAAATAGTATTTCAAATCTTGGGATACGTGTAACAAGCGACGTTAAAGTGGCTGTGTATGGTTTAAGCCAAGAACAACATACAACAGATGCTTTTTATGGATTGTCCGTTGATACTTTGGGGACTGAATATTCGATACTTGGTTACAAGGGGCTCTCAGGAAGCTTGCCCTCTGAGTTTTCAGTAACCGGGGTTTACGATGGTACCGATGTTACCATTACACCTATTTTAAGCGCACATGGCAGGCAAGAAGGAGAGCCGTTTACGGTTACGTTGGACGCTAATGAAGTTTTTTTGTTCAATGATCCCAGTAGTGGTGATCTAACAGGTACGTTAATCAACTCTTCTGCTCCTGTTTCTGTTTTCAGTGGTGTTGAGTGTGCGAACGTACCCGTTGGAGTAAGAGCGTGTGATCACCTGAGCGAAATGCTGCCCCCTGTTTCAACGTGGGGTCGATCATTTGTGACGGTTCCTCTGGCTACTCGGCGAAGTGGGGATGTATTTCGTATATTAGCTTTTTCTGATGATACTGAGGTTAAAATTAACGGAGAAGTTGTTGAGACCTTGAGTAAAGGGAAGTATGTTGAAAAAATATTAAAGACCCGTTCTGTAATAGAAAGTAACGAGCCTGTTCTTGTCGCTCAATACTCTCAAGGGCAAAATAGTGACGGGATTATATCCGACCCCTTTATGATGTTGGTACCCCCTGCTGAGCAATTTTTAAAGAGTTATACATTTGCGTCGCTCGAAGAGAGCCTTGGTTTTGTTAATAACTATGTCAATGTTGTCGTTCCAAAAGATAATATAAATTCCATTGTGCTTGATGGAGAGATCATCTCGTCAGATCAGTTTGAAGACATTGGTAATAGCGGATTCAGTGGGGCACAGATCAAGGTGTCTGAAGGCTCTCATACCATTTCCAGCCCTAATCCCTTTGGTATCTATGTATATGGTTTTGGCAGTTATGACTCATACGGATACCCGGGCGGGATGAACTTTGATTTGATTAACTCCACAGGTGACAGTTTTGCGCCATTCGTTAAACTCATTGAGCTTGATGGAAGCATCGAAGGTATCGCAGGTGATTTTGAAGATCTGAACCTGAACTCATTGATTGATGAAGGCGAAGATCTGAATAAAAACAATAGACTCGATAGACGTACAGAAGACATCAATGAAAACAACCAGCTCGATGAAGGCGAAGACCTGAATGACGATGGCGTGATTGATCGCGATACCGGTATTTTCAGGGTCGAGCTTGAAGAAGGCGCTGAAAACCTGACACTCAAGACTAAAAGCTTTGTTCCTGGCGCGTTAAAGGTGCAGTTCAATATTGATGTCATTAATAAAGACTTACCGGGCAAAGGTGTGCTGGTTATCAGCGATGGGGCTGGGAACAAGGTAAAGAGGGCGATCAGTCTTGATAACAAGAAAAGACTGACCAATGTTCAGGTCATCAGTCAATTGTCTAATGCAGATATCGATCTGGCCAGTAGTTCTTTTTCAATTCAACCCGATAACGTCAGCCAAAAAGATGGAAGTACACTTATTGAATGGCGATTTGACGATATCACGATTGATCAGATTGAGGACCTGAGCTACGACATTACTTTCAAGAACCCTGTGCCAGGCGAAAAAAGAGTGGTGACACAAGCGCTCGATTTATATTACCGGGATATCAACGGTAATGATGTTTATCAGTCACTGGGGCAACAGGTCATTGATGTACTGTCATCACGTTATGTGCCATCGATCGGTACGAACAGTAACCAGTATCCTGCGGATACCGATGTAATGCTCACCGCAGTCGTTCAAAATACGGGTACAACCATTGGCACAGCTGTAGCGGATGTTTCAATATTCGATTCTGAAGGAAGTAAGGTTGCGAAGGTTTCAGGTGAAAAGTTATCCGGAATGGGGCCGGGTGACTCGGTCAGCTTTCAAAGTCTATGGAACACTTCAGATACGGCGAATGGCCAATATATTGCCCGTATAAATGTTAAAGACGATCTCACTGGCCAAATAGCCACTGCCAACAAGAAATTTACCATCAGTGCTTCTGGTTCAGGTGGAGAAGATGTCACGGTTATCAATATTCGAACGACAACCGACAGACAGGTCTACCACACGACCGATAACGTCAAGGCTGAAAACCTGGTTCAAAACTTGTCCGTCAATGCTGTAGCTGAAGCTTCTGAACTTTACGTCACAGTCATTTCGCCGGATGGAACCATCATTTTCAGTGAAGTAATGGATATACTTGAACTGGCGTCTGGTGGTCTGCAGCAAAGATTCAGTGCTATTGATCTCAAGGGGGCTTTGGAAGGAAACTATCAAATTGTAGCAAGGCTGGTGAACAAGGAGGGGGGTGAAATTGTCATTTCCCAGGCCGAATTCCTGGTTCAGGAAAATGCACTTGCTGCGCTTAAGGGAAAAGTGACGGCTGATGAAAGTAAACTGGTGATAGGTGAGCCTCAAATCTGCCATTTCACTGTTGAAAACAGTGGTACTAAAACCTCTGATGATCTGCTGATGAGTCGTTCAATGGTCGATGTTGGAGGGCAAAGTTCTGGCATACAAGGTGAATCTTCAGTGACTCTAAACCCTGGGGCTGCAACTGAATATACTCATCTGATAGATACCGGCAACCTCAACCCTGGTGGACATGCCTGCGTACTACAAACAGAGATTGATGGTGAGCAAGTTGCCTTGGCTAGTGCAGGTTATACGCTTGCTTGTCCTGCCAAGGTGCCCGTAGCAGAAGTAAAAACATCTCAATACAGTACTAATTTACTGGTCAATGGTTCATTTGAACGCCACGGATATCTCAAGTATGGCGACTGGGGTGTCTTCAGACACATACCTGGCTGGGTAGCTCTGAAGAACAAATTTGAAATTCAAACCTCCGGAGTTTCCCAGGCGGCCACGGATGGTAAGGCTGTACTGGAGCTTGATGCTCATCGTAAGGCGTTGATTGCTCAATGGGTTGAAACAGTACCCGGTGATCAGTACTTGTTGATTCTTGATTACTCTCCTCGTGTGGAAGTCGATAGTAAGCCAACAACTAACAATATTGACGTTTATTGGGGTCATGAAAAAATCACGACCCTTGAGGGCGATAAGGTAGGCTGGAAAACACTGCAATTCGAACTGTCAGCGAAATATAATCTGTCGAAATTGGCTTTCCATGCCGTTGGTGAAAGCGACAGTGTAGGCGGGTTGATTGATAATGTTCAATTAAAATGCACTTCATGCCGTTTTAATAACCTCGTGAAAAATGGCTCCTTTGAGCAACACGGCGTACTCGAACAGTTTTACTGGGGGCTCTTTTCAAGCATACCCGGTTGGAGAGCGACCGGACATGAGCAGTTCAAGATCCTCGAAACCCGGACAGGCTGGAGATATAACGCATGGAAACGTAAAGGATGGTCTGCGGAGAGTGATTATAAACTATGGAAGCATAGAGATTGGATCAATGAAAAGAGCCACCATATAGACTATGAGGCTTGGGGTCGTAAGCACACAGACAGATATTTTGAAAATTATATTTGGGATAAGGACTACGATCTCAAAACCTTCTTTGACAAGAGCTGGGCTGTTCATGGTGATGCGGCGCTGAAGCTGGATGGTTATGAAAACAGTTCAATTAGCCAGGATATCACGACCCGGGTTGGGCAGAAGTACAATCTGACTCTTGGCTACGTACCCAGTGTTCACTGGCCAGATGATACCAATGATATTGAAGTTTGGTGGGGTAATGAACACATCGATACGATTTCAGGTGAGCATCACCACTGGACGGGCAAACATTATGAGGTTACAGCCAGCGATGCGAAAACAGCACTGACCCTAAAAGCCGCAGGTACATCAGATGCTATGGGCGGACTCATTGATAATGTGAGCCTGAGCTGTTCATTTGATGACAGTGCTAATGAAAACCTGATTACGAGTGAATCGTTTGAGGATCATTCATCCAGTCGAAACGGCTTTTTTGATTTCTTTGATAAAACGCCTGACTGGAAGAGTTATGGTAAGAATCCCTTTGAAACCCAGTCTGACAAAGAGGCAGGAACGTATACCAGAGAAGGCTGGGCAAGACTGGTTCTGGACGCTCGTGAGAACTCTGAGTTAACACATGTTGTTAAGACGGACGCAGGAGACAGTTATACCCTTGAGTTCAGCTACACACCAAAGGTGGCTCCTTATCACAAGGACAAATGTATGTGGGGGCAATGTGAAACGGCTGATACGAACCAGGTTGAAGTATGGTGGGATGGAAAACGACTGGCTACGCTGGACGGCTCTGACAAAGGCTGGGTCACCAAACGCTATCAGGTGACTGCTTCCAGTGATAGTACCGAACTTGGTTTTAAGGCTGTCGATCAGTCAGGCAGATCGATTGGCTTGATTGAAGTCAGTCTTGTCAGGAACCCCGTTAAGTTAACGATTACTTCTAATCCTGTTACCAGCGTGCTGGAAATTGAACCTTACCAGTACAAGATCGATGTGATCCACGATAAAAAGGCAGTGCCTGTTTTTGAGTTGGATCAATATCCCGAAGGGATGAGTATCAGTGATGAGGGCGTGCTCAGCTGGGATTACCCAATACCCGGAGAATACCCTGTAATTGTGCGAGTTTCAGACGGTTGTGGAGATACTGCGATTCAGTACTTTACTCTGAAAGTTGAACCTCCCCTGCAGTGTCTCTGAGGGAAGTTCCTGAAGAGCAGGTTGAAAAAACAATAATGAAATCGCTGGACTGACCCGACCTGATGGCGGGTCAACCTTCACAAGACAGATAAATACAAGTGGTTGGAATTAGGTATGACAGGGCTAGGGATGGAATCGCTCAGAAGCGGTTGCGTAGGTAAGTTGACATCGATAATCAGTATGAGCCTGTTTACCTTTGTGTTTTATATTTCCCCCAGTGGTAAGGCTGTTGCAGATAATATTGAAAAAGAACAGCAACGACAGGCGCAGATTACAGTGGCTCGTGAGAAGACCCCTGAGCAGAAGCTTTCCCGTCGCCTGCAATCCTTACAGGATGCTGTAGTAAATCAGTCTATGGGTGGAGAAAAGCCGGGCTTATTTTCCACCCTGGCTTTCTGGCAAGATGATGATCCACTCAGTTCTGATAAGCGAGAACAACTGCAAGGGTTGTTGACAGACCTTCTGGCAATAGAAGCTGATGCTATGGGTGGTTTTTATCAGATACAGACTCATATTTCTGATAAAAAGCTTCCAGCCGTAGCTGCCAAACGGCAGGCTGCAGCAATGGCCACTTTCAAACAACAGTTTTCTGAAACTAAAGCCGTTTTGAAAGAACTGTTAACTACGAAGGACCTGGATCGTGCCAATGAGCTCTGGCAACAATTGAAGGCTGTTCTGGAAAATCAGCAGTTCAAACGTTCCCACAGCCCCTTTGATCCCAATAAACTCCCCTTTAGTAATCCGAATAGCAAAGTTCGGGAACCCAAGGTGACAAACTTTGACTTGCAGAGTGCTCTGGGTCTTGATTCCTATAAAGGTGTACAGGTTGCCAGCAATGGGCCTTTGCCATCATCAGTGACTGCAGCACTATTTAGCGCCAAAAACTCAGGGCAGCCTGCCGATACTTTTTTGCAGGAAACACCTGATATAGTGATCACAGATGAGATGCGAACACTGGCTGCTGAGTTGAACTATAACCCAACCGAAATCTATTCTTGGGTACACAATAACATCCGTTTTATTCCCAGCTATGGCTCCATTCAGGGGGCTGCCATGACCCTGGATACTCGCCGGGGTAATGCCACCGACACAGCCAGTTTGTTGATTGGCTTGTTACGAGCCTCCAATATTCCTGCCCGTTATGCTTATGGCACGGTAGAAGTGCCCGTAGAGAAAGTGATGAACTGGGTAGGTGGTGTGGAAGTGCCTGCAGCCGCTCAGAACTTAATGGGGCAAGGAGGTATACCCAATACTGGTTTACTTTATGGCGGTAAAGTAACTCAGATACGAATGGAACACACCTGGGCTGAAGCCTGGGTAGATTTTGAGCCTAGTCGGGGTGTCAAAAACCGTACAGGTGATAACTGGATTCCAATGGATGCCAGCTTTAAACAGTATGAATTCACCGATGGTATGGCACTGCAGGAACAAGTGCCTTTTGATGCCCAGGCTCTGGTAGATGATATCCAGGCCAATGCAACTATTAATGAAGAGCAGGGCTGGGTACAGAATCTGCCACAGCAGTCTATCGAACAGCAATTACAGGCATACCAACAGCAACTGGAAGACTACATTGCTAATCAGAACCCTGATGCCACAGTAGGTGAAGTGCTGGGACTGCAGGAAGTCAAGGTCAAGCCTGCAGCGCCACTGGCAGCAGGACTGCCTTACCGGGTATTGGCTACCAGTGAACGGTTTGCAGAAGTGCCTGAGAAATTGCGTCATAAGTTTAAATACCAGCTGCAAGCCCAGCTTTATGGTCAGCCAGGTACAACCCTCTTTACCTTTGAGCAGCCCACCGTTGAAGTGGCTGGCAAGAAACTCGCACTGTCCTTCCGGCCCAGTACTGAAGATGATGAACAGATCATCGCAAGCTATTTGCCACAACCCAATGAAGATGGCAGCCCAATTGATCCGTCCCAACTGCCCGATACATTACCCGGTTACCTTATTAATATGACCGCGGAGTTTACAGTAGATGGCGAAGTACAGCTGGCTCAGGATGCAGGCACTATGGGAACGGAACTGTATAGTACTATTGGTCTGTACTCTCCAACCCATGGCTGGACTCAGGCAAATAATAAACCAGTAGCGGGTGAATACCGTGCTATTGGGTTGGATTTGCAGGGGGTATCTGCGAAACAGGCAGAACAAATGCAGCAAAGAATGGAAAATACAAAATCCAAGATTGAGTCTTCAGATATATCTGACATGTCCAAGCATGATTTGCTTGGAGATATCGTGTATTCCACTATCTTTAGCTACTTTGGATTAAATGATCTGCAGGATCAAATTGCCGCAGAAAGTAATGATGTTGTGCAATACCGGGCTCCAAGTTTTGGTTTGTTTATGACTAATGTTATACCTATGTATTGGTATGGTATAGCACGAGATGTCCAAACTAATGGTTTAGTTATGGATGTGGATAATTATTCATCCATGAGTATTCATAAAAGAAATGACCTAGCAGCTTGGGTGCAAAATAATCAAACAAGTGGTTCACGCACTTCTGCAATGGAGCATCTTGTGCCAGAACAGCTTGTTTCTTCAAGTGATTCCCCTGTTGAAGGAATCAGTGCAGTCAAAGCTCTAGCTGTAGCTGCTGGTGCAGGGCAGAAAATATTTACCATCACAAACAGTAATTTGGATGAAGTAATCTCTAACATAAAGTTGGATTTAGGAATCAGGCAAGAAATTCGTCAGAGTGTAGAAGCTGGTAAAGTGGTGACAGCACATGAGGAAAATATTGTCTTAAATGGTTGGGTTGGTGCAGGGTATTTGATCATAGATCCAGAAACTGGAGCTGGAGCTTATAAAATAAGTGGTGGTAGTAACGGTGGTTTTATTGACCCCGAAAAAAAAGGTTATGATGATATTCTTGGATTTATTGGTTTTGCATTACCATTTTTAAAAATAACGCTTCTTACAGGTCTCTCTGCGATAATTGCTTTAGGTCTGAATGTGAAAATGATCATGGATTACGCAAAAATTGACCATAAGTGTGAGGGTTTAAATTATTTGATAGCTTTGTCTATTCTAGTAACAGTGTTAGGCCTTTTAGCTTTCTTTTCTGGCCCCTTAATAGCGATAGTAATAATGTATGCAGCTATGCTTTCTTCTAAGGCTGCAATGAGTGTTGCAGAAAGTAAATTTTGCAGGGTTAAATAGTTGCTATGAGCAAAGCTGAATTAATTAATTTTGTTGTCTTTGTAGTGGATATGGGGATAGTGCTTTATTTTACTATGATCGGCTACGGGATCATCAAAGGACGAATATATTTGTTTGGGCGTTGGTATACAAGGAATGTCAAAGAAGAAAAAAGCGACTATTATCAATCTATTGTTGTATATATTGGTGCAGGGTCATTACTTCTATATTTTCGCTTTGTATCATTCCCTGCTGAGTTGTTGCCTCTTGCCAAATGAATAGAAGATGAAAAGAATGGATCCTGTATTAATAGTTATAGAGTTAGGAATATTGATGTATGGCTGTATGCTTATTTATGGCATTTGGAAGAAGAGATAACCCGATAATAGATACTGACCCGTTGGGGTTGCTAAAAGTGTGTCGCCGCCCGCTGTCTTTTGCTGGTGATTATATGAGTTCAGGGGCAACTGGAACAAATCTTGGCATTTTCCATGAGCATGCGTTCTATGAGGACGGTACGGGAGATAATACCGGCTTTACTAAAACCGGGTTATTTGATGACCGAAAAAACATCAATAAATATCAATGTGGTAACACAAGATATGACGACAAGATAATGTGGCAGGCTGAGGCGAATAAAGCCAACGATTGGAAAGAGGGTTATAACTTTGTTACAAACAACTGCCATGACTACATTGAAGTGGTTTAATGACTTAGGACACCTCGTTAAGCACAATAGTGCAGTTGATGACGAGGTAGAAAGTGACAAAGCAGCGTAAGAATTATTCTCCAGAATTTAAGCGTAAAGCCATTGCTATGGTAGTTGAACAGGGGCAGGCTGCTTCAGAAGTGGCCAGAAGTCTTGGTATCCATGATGGCAACCTGAGACGCTGGATACGGGAGCAGAATGAAAAAAAGGAAAGGTCTTTTCCTGGCAAAGGGCAGCAAGCTCTGACGCCTGATCAACAGCGAATAAAAGAACTGGAAGCTGAAAATCGCCAGTTAAAAATGGAGCAGGAAATCCTAAAAAAAGCGACGGCCTTCTTCGCGAAAGAACTGTTGTAAGGTTTGCATTCATACAACAGGAGAAGGTGGCCTATCCGGTGCAGGTACTCTGCAAAATAATGCAAGTTGGGCGCAGCGGATTTTACCGCTGGCAGAAACAACAGACTCAGCAGGAGAACTCCAGGGCTGAACAGTTCCGCCTGGAGGCTGATGCACAGCAGATTTTTGTCGACTCTGATCGCTCATATGGCAGCCGAAGAATGGCAAAAGCACTGCGTAGTAAGGGTTACAGCATAGGTCGTCATCAGGCAACAACACTGATGAAGCGGTTGGGGCTGGTCGTGAAGTATGCGAAAAAATTCAAGGTGACGACGAATAGCAGGCACAAGTTTCCAGTTGCAGAAAACCTCCTGAACAGGGAGTTTGCAGTAACGGAGGCGAATAAGGTCTATACGACAGATATTACTTATTTATGGACTCGCGAGGGATGGTTGTATCTGGCAGTGGTTATGGACCTCTATTCAAGGAAAATCGTGGGCTGGTCAATGAACAGTCGCATGACTACAGAACTGCCGTTAGAGGCGTTGAGAATGGCGTGGTGGAGTCGTAAGCCTGGCCTGGGAGTACTCCACCATTCAGATCAAGGGAGTCAGTATGCTTCTCTGGACTATCAGGCTCAGCTCAGAGAGTACGGCATGATCTGCAGTATGAGCCGTAAGGGAAACTGCTGGGATAATGCGGTGACCGAACGTTTCTTTGGAAGTCTGAAAAGGGAAAGGACTGACCATTATATTTTCGAAACAAGAGCAGATGTTGAAGCAGCGGTTGTTGATTACATTTTGTTCTACAACAACCGCAGACTTCATTCCTATCTTGATTACGTGAGCCCTGTGGACTTTGAGCAACAGGAATTCAGTAAAGCGGCTTAATCAGGTGTCCATTTTTACTTGACCACTACAGAGAACCCATCAAATACATTGGAACCGTGTAACCGTGCATTATTTCAATGTGTTTGATGTGTACAATCTCCGTTCACCCTGAGCGGAGTCGAAGGGTGATTGGCACAGTCTTTATTCAGGGCATGGAGCTTACGCCCTTCGACTCCGCTCAGGACGAACGGAGTTTGGGCGTCATTGATCGAGAGAACCCATCAAATGCATTGGAACCGTGTAACCGTGCATTATTTCAATGTGTTTGGTGTGTACAATCTCCGTTCACCCTGAGCGGAGTCGAAGGGTGATTGGCACAGTCTTTATCCAGGGCATGGAGCTTACGCCCTTCGACTCCGCTCAGGACGAACGGAGTTTGGGCGTCATTGATAGAGAGAACCCATCAAATGCATTGGAACCGTGTAACCGTGCATTATTTCCATGCATTTGATGTGTACAATCTCCGTTCACCCTGAGCGGAGTCGAAGGGTGATTGGCACAGTCTTTATTCAGGGCATGGAGCTTACGCCCTTCGACTCCGCTCAGGACGAACGGAGTTTGGGCGTCATTGATCGAGAGAACCCATCAAATACCTTGGAACCGTGTAACCGTGCATTATTTCAATGTGTTTGATGGGTACAATCTCCGTTCACCCTGAGCGGAGTCGAAGGGTGATTGGCACCGTCTTTATTCAGGGTATGGAGCTTACGCCCTTCGACTCCGCTCAGGTCGAACGGAGTTTGGGGGTTGGAGCAGGTGTCGGCTCGCAAGGAGAGAGTTCTACAAAAGCTGTAACTTAGCAAAACTATGGTTTTAGTGTTGTGACACATTTCAAACCATGTTACTTTTTTCGTGTTCTGCGGGGCTATATAAATGATAACCATAAGCTCTTAGTGGAATACACACTTAGAAAGGACGATGTACCCAGGGTAGGGTGGTTAAAAGACGCATGCCTTGTAAGAAGATGCATGCTAAAAAAACTATAAATGATGTTCCCGGGGGACAGAAAAATGAAAAAACAACAGGGTTTTACTCTGATTGAATTGATGATCGTTGTGGCGATCATTGGTATTTTGGCGGCAGTGGCTATTCCGCAGTATCAGAACTACGTAGTTAAAGCAAAATGGGCCGATAATATTGCAAGTCTTGCTTCTCTTAAATCTGCGATTGCACTCTGTATGCAAGAGAAGAATGGTGATGGTACTCTATGCGATAGTGCAACGGAATTGAGTATTTCATCTCTCCCGAAACCGAGTTATTCAACAACAACAGGTTTGACTCTAACCGGCTCTGCAGCAGTTACTGGAAACAACGCCGCACCAGGCAAGGTGTTAATTGGATATACAGGAAGTGCAGAGGTTGGTTCATATGTTTACAGTGTAAATGGATCGGTAGATGCTAGTGGTACGAAGTTCCAATGGGTAAAAAACGGTAACACCCATACCGTACCTGTCCCATTCGGACTCTAACACCTGAACTCGTTCCCACGCTCCAGCGTGGGAATGCATACGGGAGTTCGCAGATATTTTTTGTCGCAAGTAGTTGACAGGAAGACTCGTGCAGGAATTCCCACGGAGCCCCGTGGGAACAAGGTCAGAACCTAAACGCTGGCCTGAAATACCAAGAAATCATTTTACTCAGCACCTCAAGCCTTCGCGATCCAACCAAAAAATCAAGCATTCGGATCAACAATCACATGAGCGCCCTTTTCCGCCGCCATCTTACGGCAGGCTTTATAGTCACGGTCACTGGTGATATAAAAAGTCGGAGCAATATTGACAGTAAGGTCCGGAGCCATGCCACGTCCACCGGATTGTCTTTCGGCATTGACCTGGCCCATTGAGTAACAGACCATACCTTCTTTCTGAAGATCTTCCGCTTTATCAGCAGCCTGAACAGCACCGGCCAATAACATTCCCGCTACAGCAACAGCAATTACTTTCATTGTTTCAGTCCTTTACGTGTTTTTTTAAGGAACTGTTGTTATCGGCCCCGGCAGCGATCATTTAGCCGCTTAATGGGTTTTTCTGGCGAATGCCTGAAAAGCCAATACAACACCTGAAATGAAGTATATTTGGCTTCTCCAATCTCATTGGCTGATACCGATAATCTGTTCTTTTGGGTACTCCAGCGGTCTTGACGCTACGCTCTCAAGCGGTTTCTTTAAACTATCCCTATAAAAACCATACGCAGGTTGAACCCGATGTACTTTGACCTGGATCAAGTTTTTCCGGAGTCCTGGCTTTTTTGATCAGCAAAGGCAGCGATTAATAAATAACCAGAATAAAAATAGCAATATTTACAAGATTATTGCCTTAACCAATGGCGACTGCATTCCATTACCGCCCGTCAAACCGGTATGATGGTGAAAAACACTTCTGAACATTACATTGGACGTTAACCATGAAAAAGCTGCTGGCCATTGCCGCTACCGCACTTATCCTGCCAATCAGCAGTCAGGCCGCACCGCTGGACCGGGAACAGCAACAACAGGTCAAAGAGCTGGTGCGTGAAGCCCTGATGGAAAACCCTGAAATTTTTCTCGATGTTGTCAATGAGTTGAAAAAACGGGAAGAGTTAGCCAAATCACAGGCGCAAAACTCGGTGCTTACCAGCAATATGGCCGAGCTGTTTCACAGTGATGACCCCTTTGCCGGTTCCTCAACCCCCAAACTGACCATTGCCTACTTTGGTGATGTGAACTGTGGATTTTGCAAACGGCAGGACCCGGTTCTGGAAGTGCTGGTCAACAATTACCCTGATCTGAAAATTATCTATAAAGACATGCCCATCCTCGGGCCAAGTTCAAGAGAGGCGGCTGCGCTCTTATTGGCAGCCAGGGCTGAAGGTAATGAGGCCTATCTTGCGCTGCATAAAGCATTGATGTCTCACCGTGCCCGGCATGACTCGGCTTCCATTGCCAGCATTGTCAGAAAACAGGGGCTGGATGTGGAGGCACTGAAAACCGCCGTAGTAGATAATAAAGAGATTAACAAACAACTGGACCGTAATATCATGCTGGCCCAGAGGCTGGGCATTACCGGAACTCCGGCACTGGTGTTTCCCGATGAGGTGGTGGGTGGGTTTATCCAGGAAAATGTTCTGAAGGAGATGATTGATAAAAGGCTCAGTCAAATCAAATAGGCAGGCGTGAAAGCAACAAAGGCGTGAACTCCGGCTCACTAAGTAGTTGGCCAAATGGAATCGTATATTTCTGGCTAAGTGGGCAGTTACTATGCAAGGCGCAACGTAGGGAGCATAGCCGTAGCTATGTGACCGGAGTTGCAACGCCGCAGAGTGACTGTCCACTTAGTCAGAAATATATGATTTCATTTGGTTAACTACTTATTGTGCCATGCACCCTTCGACTCCGCTCAGGATGAACGGAGATCAGGGTGAATGGCAATCAGGATGAACGGAGATCGTGTTCCAAACCGGCAAGTTAATTAAAGACTGTTCCTGTCAGGCTCTTTAATAAGCAAGGGTTTAAAGCATCAGATTTCAGAAACGATACAGGCCTTGCGATCTTTACCGGTCCGCTCAAGATAGTCTGAGAAATCCGCAGGAATACGCCCGGTTGTTGCCCCTTCCCAATCCACTGATGAACCATCAATGGCTTCGTAGCGAAACAAATAACGCTGGCGTGTTTTTCCTTTACGGCCACCGCTGCTTTTCTCTTCTGACAGTTCTTTGATATCACCCAGGGAGAGACCAAGCTCTTTCATCTGTTTAACCACCGCATCCAGCGCCTCTTTTTTGCGGGCCTGCTCCTCTTCCACCTCCATTTGAGCCATCACTTTTTCTTCGTAAATGGCTTCAATGCGACCGATGACGCGCTGAAGGTCTTCAGCGTGCATATCGTGAAAGAGCTTGCGCACCTGAACTTTAGACTTCAGAACACCGAGAGCTTCATCAAAAATATTCATGGTTTGAACCAATCTGGTAAATCAAAGGATTCATTAAACGCAGGGTTTAAAATTGGTAAAAAACTTAACATTGACAATTCTGCCTGTAAATAGACAAAAACCCGTGCATAGCTGGTAAAAAAGTTGATAAAAAAATGAGCATATTTTCCCATCACCTCGCAAAAATGTGTTTTCAGACATCGTTATGCGTAACAGCCAATTACATTACGACGGAGCCATAAGTCATAAGGGATAATACGAAGAATCAGGTTCCTCATCACATGGTTTGGAGAGTCAGTAAAGGTTAACAGTTAAGGTAGAAATCAGCAGCATGAAACAGGAAAGATTAATTGAAGCCAAAATACTGATCAAAATACTACCAACATAATCATTAACTCGCATTTCAGGAAAAAATAAAAAGTGGCCGCCTGCTTACTTCATGAAAGCCTGATTACTGAGTTTAATTCATATTCAAAAATACGCCAAAAAACGGAATTCTGGCTGAAACTGAATCAATGGATTGAAGCAATAAGTTTCAAGCATATTAAAAGTCAGTTTAATTACAAAGCCCCGGAACGCAACGGGGCTTTGCTGATGCGATAAAATCAGGCAACCGTTTCGTGCTTCTTCATTTCTTCGGCGCGAAGATCTTTCCGCAGAATTTTACCCACTGGCGTCATTGGCAGAACATCCCTGAATTCAACCTGCTTTGGCACTTTATACGCGGTCAGGTTCAGTCGGCAGTACTCCTTGACCTCTTCCGCCGTTAAGCTTTTGTCCTGTGGAATAATAAAGAGTTTGACAGCCTCCCCGGTTTTCTTATCGGGCACACCAATAACGGCACAGTTCTGCACTTTATCGTGCTTGGAAACCACATCTTCCACTTCGTTGGGGTACACGTTAAAGCCTGAGACCAGCACCATGTCCTTAACCCGGTCGACGATTTGCACATAACCCTGTTCATCGATAATGGCCACATCTCCGGTTTTAAACCAGCCTTCGCTGTCAATCACTTCTGCCGTGGCTTCCGGGCGCCGCCAATAACCTTTCATCACCTGCGGGCCTTTGACACAGAGTTCCCCACGCTCTCCCAATGGCAGCTCATTACCCTGATCGTCAATGGTCTTCAGCGCCGTGCCGGACATTGGCAAGCCGACAGTGCCCAGTTTGGAGTAACTGCCTGCGGGGTTCAGGGATACCACGGGTGAGGTTTCAGAGAGGCCATAACCCTCGGAAATCGAACATCCCGTGATAGTTTGCCAGCGGTTGGCAACCGCCGCCTGCAAGGCAGTACCACCGGACATGGTTAACCGCAGTTCGGAAAAGTCCAGGTTTTTAAATTCCGGGTGATTCATCAAGCCAACAAACAGTGTGTTCAGGCCGATGAAGATATTCACCCTGTGGGGCTTCAGGGACTTGACGAACGTATCCATATCCCGTGGGTTGGCGATCAAAATGCTGTGTCCCCCCTGATGGAAGAACGCCATCAGATGCACGGTGAACGCGTAGATATGATAAAGAGGCAGGGGCGCAACTGCGGTATTGCCATCAGGCTTTGCCACTGGGACACCATTATCATCGGTCTGGGACAACACATTGACCGTCTGCAGTACATTACTGACCAGGCTACGTTGAGTCAGCATAGCGCCTTTGGCCACGCCGGTGGTGCCACCGGTATACTGTAACACCGCCACATCATCAGGGTTGGCCGGTAGCGGCTTACTGTACCGGGATTTTTCCCCAAGCTTCATGGCCTGATTGAAACTCAGCGCCTGTGGCAGCTGGTAAGAGGGAACCATCTTCTTAACGTGTTTTACGGCAAGATTAATCAGTGATCGCTTGGGCCAGGGCAGCAGGTCGGCCAGTTCAGTGACAATCAGGTGCTTGATGGGCGTATCCTGAATGATTTCCTCCACCAGGTGGCCAACCACATTGAGGCAGACCAGCGCCTTGGCTCCTGAGTCGGTAAACTGATGCTTCATCTCCCGGGCGGTGTAGAGCGGGTTGGTATTGACGATAACCAGGCCAGCCTTGATTGCGCCATAAACGACGATGGGGTACTGAATAAGGTTCGGCAGCTGAATAGCGATACTGTCACCGGGCTTCAGTGTCGTATGGTTCTGGAGATAGGCAGCAAACCGGGTGCTTAGCTGATCGATTTCGTTGTAGGTAACCGTTTTGCCCATGCTGGTATAGGCTGGCCGGTCGCCGTATTGATGAACTGCATGTTCAATGACTTCGCCCAGGTTTTTGAACTTTTCAAGATCAATTTGGTCTGCAATACCGGGGGCGCGCTTGCCATCCCAAAAACTGGCTTCCATGAACACCTCATACTTATTTTTTGTTGTTATCGGAAGGCGATGAAACAGTTATTTCCCTGGCCTGCTTTTTATGAAGCAGGTGTCTTACAAAAATCCTTTTTGCTTCATCTATTTCTGAGGATCATACTATCTAAACGTTCAACCTTGAACCCAAAATGATAATTTATGCTTCTTTTTGCGCTAAAAAGCTTTCGGGGCAGTACATCATTTCGATGCGTTTGAGGTGTACAATCTCCACTCACCCTGAGCGCCCTTCGGCTCAGCTCAGGATGTACGGACGAAGGGTGATTGGCACAGTCTTTATTCAGGGTGTGGTGTTTACGCCCTTCGACTCCGCTCAGGACGAACGGAGTTTGGGCGTCATTGATAGAGGGAACCCTGCAAACTCATCGAAATGATGTACCAGGGGTCAGCGGGCAATGGGAAGCGACCAGCTTCGGAGCGTGTTCTTCAGGCTTGTGTGACACTCTCTGATCATGGGAGTCAGCGATGGGTATTAAGCAATTTCCCAGCCCAGAGTTCACAGCAATTTTCCGGTGAGGCGAGCAAGCTCAGCTTTTGTGGGCGAGTCAGCTTTTTGATGGCCGCTTCCCGTCGGCTGGCTGAAGAACGGTCATGATTACCTTCCAGATAGACCAACTGCTGTGGCTTCCGCCCCCTGAAATACCTGGCTCCCCCGGCAGTACCGCAATGTTGACGCCAGCGCCGTTCAATATCCGTGGTGATGCCGGTATAAAGGCTGCTATCACTGGCAAGAATTATGTAAACCGACCAACATCCATCCGACATTCTTTGCTCTTCCTGAACGATTCCAAGTTGCTTTTTGATCCAATTGACCACGGCAGGAATTGTTCGGGGCCACTGAAATAGTGAGTCTATTCCCAGAAAGCCTTTTAGCCAATAGAAGGCAACACACCACTGATCACCCCAAACTGGGCAACAATCACCAAAAGCCCCACAATAATCGCAATGGCCAGTGCCGGAATACCGCCAGCCACTTGATAGGGTTCTTCCATATGGAGCTTACGAACCTTCCAGACCAGGGCCACGGGAATAAATACCGCCAGAATCACCAGGGCTACAGCAGCATACCCCAAGGCTGTGACAAAACTCCCCGGCATAAAAATAGCCGCCAGCAACGGAATCAATAGCGTGAGCGTGATGGTTTCGATACGCCCCCAAATACCATGGGAACGGCCGAACACTTCTGCCAGATAGTCAAATAACCCAAGAGCCACCCCCAGGAAGGACGTGCCCAGGGCAAAGGCAGCAAAGGCACTGATCATATAATCAAAACCGGACGCGCCGGAATGGTGGCCTATGGCATCCATCAGCGAAGTTACACCATCCGGACGGTGTGCCATGGTCACCACCACTGCAGAAGAAACCACACCAATCACCACCGCCATCCAGATCACATAAATGCTGAACGGAAGGGCGCTGCCACCGATCAGGGCATAGCGAAACCGCCGGGGTTTTCCCTGCACATACTGAACCACGGTGGGTACCGCACAGTGATAGCCAAATGAGGTGTATAACACCGGCAGCGCCGCGAATAAAATGCCAGGGGTGCTGTTCTCCAGCCGAAGATTACTCAAACTGACCTCGGGCAACAGTGACACCACGATATACAGCAGCAGGGCCAGCATCAGTGCGAACATCACCCGGTTGACCACATCAACCACCCGGGTACCGGTCACCACCAGAATGGCAACCAGCAACACCACCACCGTTGCCGTGATGCGAAAAGGCAGATGAATCCCCTCTTTGGCCAGCAGGCTGCCCAGCACGTTGGCACCACCGGAAATGTAAGCTGCGCACAGGGAATAATAGAGAAACAGCATGGCGACCACGGCAATACCCTGGCCAACCGGCCCCATCAAACGCCCCATAACACCATGCAGATTCTCTGCTTCCGGGCAGGCCCGGCAGGCCTCGGCAATCAACAGCCCGCCGTAGGTTGATAACCCCCACATCAAAAACATCAGGAATACGCCCCAGCCCAGACCGGTCAGTGCGGACACCAGCGGTAATGCCAGCATGCCTGCACCAATGGAAGTACCGGCGACCAGAAGGCTGCTACCCAACGTCTGACTTTTCATATTCGGTCCACCTGCTTGATAAAACAAAAGCCACTAAAAGTGGCTTTTGAAAGTGGGAAACTTATATAAAATAGATCGACAACATGGCTCTATAAATAACCTGTCAGTACTAATAATGGACTGAATTAGAATTTTTTCTACTTATCCGGTGTTTTGCCAGCAATCTGAAGGGAGTTTGACCCCGGGCCTATAGAGTTTTTTTGCTTGCTCGCAGTAAACCCTTAATAGACCCTGGCTATCAGGCGCAGCACTTTTTATATTTTTTTCCGCTGCCACAAGGGCAAGGATCATTTCGGCCCGGCACTTTTTCCAGTACTGTAGTTTTGGGCGTATCCTTCAACAGCTGCAGGGCAGAGGTATCCTCTGCGGCTTCTTCATCCACGTGAATCTGGCAAAACCAGCCATTCTCCAGAAACTCTTGTTCCAGCTCAGCCCGGCGCTCTTCGGTCTGCACAGTAAGAACGGCAGGGTTCTTTTCTGTTCCGAGACGGGCTTGTTTTTTACCGTCGAAAACCCGGTAAGCCTGTTTATCGTCAATTTGAAGATTGGTCTGGGTATAAAATTTGCCCATTTGATCACCTGTTAAGCTGGAAAATGTCGACCTCTCGGAACGAGAGCAAAAGGGAAATGCAAAACCGGAGCAGTTTACTGGAAGTGCCCGTCATTAGCCACCGACCAATTCTTTCCGGCATGAGAATTGCCTTATTAATGTCATATAAATTATTCACAATAAATCTGTTGTCATAATAATCAGGCAAGGAGCATCAGAATGAAGTATTTTTCACGCCGCGCGGTAAAACCCGGCGACCTCAACCCTGCATACCGACTGTTTGGTGGCACACTGCTGGCCTGGATTGATGAGGAAGCCGCTATCTATGCTTCCTGCAAAATGGGCCCGGGCAAATTGCTGGTGACCAAATATATGTCAGAAATCGACTTTGTCAGCTCCGCCGCCTGCGGTGATATTCTGGAGTTCGGTATTGAAGTGGTCAGTACCGGTAAGACCTCACTGACCATCTGTTGTGTGGTACGCAATAAGGTCACCCGACAGGTGATTATCGTCGTTGATCGTATTGTGTTTGTCTGTGTTGACGAAATGGGCAATCCGACTCCGCACCGTATCAGGGCAGAGAAGGAGTCAGAAGTGCCGGAAATGGCTTGATGCTGTGAGTAAGTGTGCACCAGTGCATGGTTCAATGAGTTTGACGTGTACAAACTCCGTTCACCCTGAGCGGATTCGAAGTTTGACGTGTACAATCTCCGTTCACCCTGAGCGGATTCGAAGTTTGACGTGTACAATCTCCGTTCACCCTGAGCGGATTCGGAGTTTGACGTGTACAATCTCCGTTCACCCTGAGCGAAGTCGAAGGGTGCTTGGCACGATCTATCAGAGTTCGGAGTTTCCGCCTTTAGGCCCTATGGGTCCTTCGACAGGCTCAGGACGAACGGAGTGCGGAGGCACGAAAACCCATCAAACCCATCGAAACCATGCACCAGTGGCGCCCTTCACCCACAAACGATTCAGTGATTTGCCGGAGCAGTCTTAAGCTGAACAGAGGGCTTCACCGCAGTGGCAAACATCACCTGACCATTCTGGATCACTTCTGCCAACAGCTCATAGTTGCTGCCCGGATTCACCAGTTCAGGTGCATAGTGGACCACATAATCCACTACATCCACCGCCCTGCCTACCCGGATTCGCTCAATGCCAATGATGCCAGCCGGGTCATCGGGCATGGCGCTATCTTGCAGAACCACAATAATTTCAGAGCCTGGTGCAAAAGTGCCTTCACTGGCAGTAATCTGACCGCTCACATTGGCTGATTCGGTCACGTAGGTCAGTTCCTGGTCACCGCTTGCGCTGTTCAATACCAGTCCATGTTCTTTTATGGTGATATTGTCCAGTTTTGGGAACATTGCCAGATACTCTGCTTCACTGGTCATCAATGGTGGCGGGCAGGCCATTCGGTTGCTCCCCATTGAGGTAAAGTGAATTTTATGGCTGGCAACCTGGTAGTTGCCAAAGTAGCGGTTACAAGGTGCCTGGCCACCAATGCGTCCATCCAGGGCCGTGGCAGGGCGAAGCTCCATGGTGACTCTCGGGCCCGATGCCGGCTGACCGTTCATTGTCGTCAATACCCAGGTTTTGTTCTCAACCAACCGGGGCTCAACACTGGTCAGCTTGTGGGAGCTGCACCCGAACAGGGCAGCACCTGCAACCAAAACAATACAAGAGTGGATCAACCTTTTCATGTCATACTCCAGCAACGGGAATAAAGATAAACTTGCAGGCTGTCGGACTTAAGCGTGGGTGGTAAGTCTGAGTTCAGGAGACTCCTGCGGGACAGCCATCAGCGATAACCTGTAGAGGGTGACTGCCTGGGGCAGATGACCTTGGCAAAAATACCCTTTGATCAGCCAGCAAAGCAGAAACTGATAGTGTTAAAGTAGTCGATCATCAGGTATTGCCGCCATTCTAATTTTCCACCCGAACCTGGTCCCCGGGAGGCTGTCCGAGACTACATTCAGGATGAGCTGATAATTCCCATGCATCAGGGCATAAGATTCAGTATGATCAGCAGCACTGGCTCCCATTAGAAACCGCTTTATGGCTCCGAAATCTACCGCAGGAAACCAATTGATCAACCGTGGCTACAGCCTGGCTGAAGAGATTGCCAACAGTATTACTCACGGTCTGGGGGCTCTGCTCAGTGTCGCCGGTCTGACACTACTGGTCACCTATGCCGCCCATCAGGCTGATGTCTGGCGGGTGGTCAGTTTCAGCATCTACGGCAGCACCCTGATTCTGCTGTTTCTGGCCTCTACGCTTTACCACAGTTTTCAACATCCAAAAACCAAGCGCGTCTTCAAGATACTGGATCACTGTTCCATCTATCTGCTGATTGCCGGAACCTACACGCCTTTTCTTCTGGTTAGCATGAGAAGTGTGACTGGCTGGATTCTTTTTGCTGTCATCTGGACCCTGGCCGCATTGGGCATTATCTTCAAGGCGGTGTTTGGGGCCAGGTACAAAAAACTGTCGTTAACCACGTACATTCTGATGGGCTGGCTGGTTCTGGCAGCCTCCAAAGAGCTGGCAGAGAACTTATCAACCAATGGCATATACTGGCTGGTTGCCGGTGGATTGCTTTATACCGTTGGCGTGATCTTTTATTTATGGAAAAAGCTGCCTTTCAATCACGCAATCTGGCATCTCTTTGTATTAGGTGGGTCGGCCTGTCACTTCTTTTCGGTTTTATTCCATGTATTACCGCCAGCCTGAAGAAAAATAAATTTTTTTTAGCTTCTCTGGAAACTATTTGGCGATTACTCAATCAAAACCATCACATCATTTCGATGAGTTTGATGTGTACAATCTCCGTTCACCCTGAGCGTCTTTCGACTCCACTCAGGGTGAATGGAGCCTTGAGGTCTATGCAGGAGCCTGTCAATTGCATCGAAACCGTGTACTGGTAATAAAGCACTTTTTGAAGATACTGGTTTATGATCCCCTTGAACGAGCCCTCATCCGGCTATACTGCTCCGAAAACAGACATCGCTCTGAAAGACGAAGTTATTTCTCCATGTAAGCAAACAGCCGATTCCAGTGGCCATCTGGTCAAACAGGTTCCACCAATATCTTCTCCCCTGAAACAAGGTCCGTCATTGTCCTCCAATGGCCGAAAACCATTTCATGAAAAAACAAGGCTACACAGAGCCAGGCTTCCCATTATTCAAATTAAGGCCAGTGGGCCGTCAGGCAAGCCTGCCTCACAAATGCCAGAACTGACATCACCCGGTCGGCGTACGCCGCTTAATTCTCCTTCTGGCAAGAGTAGTAACCCCTTTTATAAACCAACGCCGGAACTTATGGCCACACTGTTAAAATTGGCTGGTATCCCCTCTTCCGTTTACCAGAGACAATACCCACCAGTATCCACTGTTGACACCGTTCGTGTGGGCGACGATACAACCTGTGAACAAACCAAAAAGACGGTTGAAGATATTATTGCCTCCTATAAGTTACTTGAGGATAGAGGTTTTAAAAAATATCTGGCAGCGAAAAGCCTGAGAGAGGAGATGTTTGATAAAAATCATTTTATGTGGAATAGACCGGCCTCTCTTCTGGAAATTGTTGTCCATTATACTTTCCGGTATGACCCTGTTCTCAAAAATATATCATTTTCTGGAGCGCATGGTTATGTGCTCACATATCTTGACCATGAAATCTTGACAGTGCATCAACCGATAAGAAAAGAACATATTCAGGAGTCTGGGAAGTTTAAACCGATTGAAGTCAAATACACCTGTAATGGCAGACCCATCATTCAACAACAGGCAACCAGAGGCTGTAGTTACGCTGCCGCAGCAATGCTGATACATCAGCATCACGGCACTTTTTCGGTTAGTGACTTAAAGTCAACCAACCTTGGCAATGACAAGCTGATATTTCAAGCATTATCTACGGCAGGCCTATCCCCCTTTAAAACCCGGCATGCAAATCTTGAAGATCTGGCCAGTGCAGTTAATCGGGATGGGTCTGCAATAGTCACAGTAAGTAGTTTGGAAGGGGGAATGCATGACATTATTGTTGATGCGGTTACAGACACATCTGTTCTTATTCGAGACCCATACCACGGTTGGGAAGTTGAGATCAGCCGAGATGCTTTTAAGACATCCTGGGATAAAGACGCCATTCAGGTGAAACAGCGGATAGAAAACTGATAAATTCCCGGTTTCAAGAGGTCCGGGCTATTGGAAGAACCAATAGCCCGGAATGCTATTAACGATTGCCGCTATTATCACGACGCGGACGGCGATCGCCACCACGGCCACCGTCACGACGGGCACCGCCTTCACGACGACCACCTTCCTGGCGACCACGGCCACCATCACGTCGGCCACGGCGTTCTGTTTGAGGCTCGTCACCGGTCCACAGTTTCAACGCCATTGGCCGGTTGCGAATCCTGGCACCTTTCAGGGCTTCAATAACGCTCTTGTCCATCCCTTCTGGCAGATAGACTGACGAGCAGCTATCAAACAGTCGGATATGGCCAATACTCTGTCCGGAAATTTTGCCTTCATTGGCAATGGCACCCACCAGGTCCCCCGGGTTGATGCCCTGGTCACGACCCAGTTCGACACGGTAACGGACCATGCCATCATTGTTGCGTTCACGGCCACGCTCACCACGTCTTTCGCCATCACGACGTCTTTCGCTACGATCACGGCCTTCACGACGGGGCTGCTCCGGTTCTTTGGCATCCGGGAACGGGCGTTCTTTCTGGGCCATAAAGCAGAGTGCTGCTGCCATATCTTCATAGCTCAGGGCATTTTCCTGCTCAAGCTCGACAACAATCTCACGGAATACATCCAGCTCTTCGCCCATGTCCATCGCTTTGACGACATCTTCCTTGAACTGACGGATACGAATATCACGCACGTCACTCATGGAAGGCAAACGCATGGTATCAATACGCTGTCGTGTAGCACTTTCGATGGCACGAAGCATCCTGCGCTCACGATGGGTAGCAAACAGGATCGCAGTGCCCTGACGGCCAGCACGTCCGGTACGACCAATACGGTGAACGTAGGCTTCTGTATCGTACGGGATATCGTAGTTCACTACGTGGCTCATACGCTCAACATCCAGGCCCCTGGCCGCTACGTCGGTAGCAATCAGAATATCCAGGGATTTTTTCTTGAGACGATCCACCACTTTCTCACGCAGTGCCTGACTCATATCGCCATTCAGCGCCGCCGCAGCGAAACCACGGGCTTCCAGTTTTTCCGCCAGTTCAACCGTGGCGGTTTTGGTGCGCACGAAAATGATCATGGCATCAAATGATTCCACTTCCAGAATCCGTGTCAGGGCATCCAGCTTGTGGAAACCGCTGACCATGCAGACCTTCTGGGTAATGGTGTCAACCGTCGCCGTTTTGGCTTTGATCTCCACCGTAGCAGGCTCTTTTAAGTGAGTATCTGCAATTTTGCGAATCTGGTAAGGCATGGTGGCAGAGAACAGGGCCACCTGACGGTCAGCGGGTGTTTGCTCCATGATCCATTCGATGTCATCCACGAAGCCCATGCGCAGCATTTCATCCGCTTCATCCAGAACCACGGTTTTCAGGCTATCCAGCTTCAGGCTTTCACGACGCAGGTGGTCCATGACCCGGCCCGGCGTGCCCACAATCACATGGGCTCCACGCTGAAGGCTGCGCAACTGGCCGCGCATATCCTGGCCACCGTAAACGGGCAGCACATGGAATCCTTTCATGTGACGGGCGTAGCGTTGAAAGGCTTCTGCCACCTGTATTGCCAGCTCACGGGTCGGCGTTAAGACCAGAACCTGCGGATCGCGCTGCTTCAAATCAATGGCTGACAGCAATGGCAATGCAAATGCGGCTGTTTTACCGGTACCGGTCTGCGCCAGACCCAGAAGGTCACGACCTTCCAGCAGGTGAGGGATACTTTGTGCCTGGATGGGTGACGGGCTCTCATAGCCGACATCCTGAACAGCCTTGATTACCGCTTCCGACAGGGGCAGGTCCGCAAAAGTCATTGCGTTGTTGGTATCAGTCATTTGATACTCCGTAAATTCATTCTTTGCCATAAAAATGCCGCCATTTTGCTGTCAAAAGCTGTCAGGGTCAGACGGCATTTGATCGTCCGGTAAACCGGCTCCCTGGTGCTGGCGACGTTTGGAGCAAACAGAAATAGGATGGCAGTACACTTTTCCGACGCTGTTCCAGTAGCATTCGGAAAATTTGCAGCCATGGACTTCCTGGTGCCGCTATCCGGAACGCCCCTCTGATCGAATACAGAAAGACGTTACCGAATCGCCTGTGAGGTCCACGACTGCGTTTGGAGAGGCTTGATGAACAAGCTTGGCCTGCATTGGCAGAGGATAATAAGATCTATTGATCTTCCAGTGGCTGAGCTCTTGATTGCCATAGACTTTCAAAAGAGCAGACAGTTTACTTGTCAGCCGGATTAAATGCAGGAAACGAAGTGCCAGGACTTCCCAACAAACCCCTGTGTCCATAAGAAGGACTGCACATGGGGATAGAAAAAGGTCTGCTAGTCTAGCGTGTTTTTTAGACAGTGAATACTGTTTTTATCCCTGAATGAACTAGGGGATTATCACATCCATGGATATTACCCCAATCGTTTCAGGCTACGGCAGTGCACGGCCCCGGGCACTTACATACAACTGATACCACTGCTCACGACTTAACTGGACATTCTCAGCCTCGCTACAGGCCCTGATACGCTGGGCATTTGTTGTACCAATCACCGGCTGGATACCTGCGGGGTGGCGCATCAGCCAGGCCAGCACAATAGCCTCTCTGGAAACACCCAGCTGCTCTGCAAACGTTTTGACCAGCCCAGCCGTTTTCTGAATAGACTCAGGCTCACCATGAGTATCTTTCCCGGTGAACAGACCGTTGCTCAGGCAGCCCCAGGCCTGCAGCTGAATATTGTGGCCGCGACAATATTCAACAGTGCCCGGGGTAAAGCTGACCGCCTGCCCTTCCGGGTGATTGAACAGCACACCTTCATCCAGCCAGTCCAGATGGGCCAGGCTCATCTGCAACTGGTTGACCACAATAGGTTGATCAAGGAATGACTGAAGGTATTTGATCAGGTGGCCATTCATATTTGACACGCCAAAATGCTTGACCTTGCCATCTTTCTGCAGCTGATGAAACGCCCCGGCAACCTCCTCTGGCTGCATCAGCGGATCCGGTCTGTGCAGCAGCAGAAGGTCCAGATAGTCGGTGTTTAAACGGGCAAGACTCTTTTCCACACTGTGCAGAATCCAATCCCGGGAGAAGTCGTAGCGATTGGGAATGCTCCCTTCGGCGAAGCGAATGCCGCACTTGCCTTGCAGGAATATCTTCTCCCTCAGCTCCGGCCGATCACCCAGCACGCCACCAAATACCTGCTCAGCCTTACCAAAGGTATAGATATCGGCGTGGTCAAAGCAGTTGATGCCGCTCTCCAGGGCACTATCCAGAAACTGGTGCGCCTGCATCATATGATCTTTTGAAACCGGGTTATTATCCCAGCCTCCACCCAACCCCATACAGCCGGCGGCGATTCTGCTGGCTTCAGGTAGGAAAATAGTCAGGGGAATTTGATTCATAAGACTCCAACCCAATCGGGTTACTTATTATATGGTGCAGACATAGTAACATTGATTCACTCAAAGGTACTTTACCATTTCATAAGTCAGTACTGCGTGGCTATTGCCGGAAAATTCCTTGGCAAATACCTGCCCGGGATCCAGCTCACCATGATGAAGCGACTTAATAAATTCTGACATACGAGCCCCTTTCGGGATAACCGGATCATCACGATGGTTCAGTGACACGATGTAAACCTTACGATCGATCAGTTTACGCATAGGGGCTTCAGCATCCAGATTCCCACCTATCAGCCACCCCAGAAAATTGGCAAGCCGGGGCCGGTCTGGCATGACAACTCTTGGCGCTGTGGTAAACGAGTCATGGGACAGTAACTCGACCCTTGAATCATCCTGCCCTCCCCTGGCTTCAAGGTGTCTGGCAAGCGAGACGGTTGCCACACCTCCGCCCAGAGAAGTCCCAGCGACGTAGACATACTCAAAATTTTCCAACGCATAGCCCAGGGCCGCAGCACCGTCCTGAACAACGGTTTCATAGGTTGAGAAAGGCAGATAACCCGACAACCCATCGCTCTGGTTTAACCCCGTCCCCCTATAGTCATAAAGAATGACCGGGCATTTTTTTTCTGACTGTATTCGTCCGGGTGCTGACCCCGGATGAAGACAACCTCTACCCAGCAGCTGTGAAAGAACCATACCATTTGGATTGTGATAAAGAATGCATTGACTATTATTCGGGTCCCAGTCGGGAGGATAACAAATCACACCCTGCAATATGCCCGAATCATGTTTAATCGGGAGCGGCTCAAACCAAAAGCCATGGGTATTGTTTGCCTCACAGGCTTCCTTAACAATCTCACGACTTTCCTGTAAGCCCGGAAATTTCGCCAGACACGGAAACTTGTCAGGAAAAGTCTTGCCAAGCCATGGAAACACTTGTGATCGCACCAGGGCAATACCAACAACCTTGGCAACCCCCAGCCGGTTTTCAATCATCCAATGAAAAGGCGTCAGGATAACCGCAGATCTTGATAAAATTGAATAGCAGGTTCCGGGGACAGAACAAATAAGATCCTTAGCCCGGGATAAATAACTATCAGGCTCGACGGATTCAGCAGAACGAGCCCCCATGCACGACTTTTGGTCATTATCAGGGCATGCTTCCTTCGCCCGGCACCTTAACCAGGGTGATTCATAAGCGTATCGGTCAGCAATAGTTCCGTAAGTCATTACAGCCTCTTTATTCTAATTCTGAGTATCGATTCAGAAAAATCATTGTTGCAGTTAGAAGACAGAAAAGCGGCCATGCCCTGCCAGGCCAACTTAAAACGTTGAATATCCCGTCACTCCCGGAAGATGAAAAAAAGATAATTCAAGGTCGAAAAGCCGCTACCTTAGTAGCACTTCAAAAGCAACATCAACTGAACTTTTCTTTTCCAGACGAAACTGTTTCAGTTCTTCTAACGTGTAGCCGAAATCACTACAGCCAACGGGCAGTCTGTCCGTTTGTTGACCATGATCAATAAAGGCAGCAATGTGTCTAAAAGAAGAGCGTTCAAGTATTTTCGGATCACCTTCAGCAACGTATTTCCTGAGCACTATCAACTGTGCTGGGGGCATTGCTTCCTTGGTTCTCATTCCTTTTGCAAGAAATTTCTGAAATGATTTCGATGATAGGGGAACAAGAACTCTTGCGGAAAAGGCATCAATTCGGGCTGATATAGCATCAGCCGAACCCAATCCAATACTTTTTTTACTTAACTTTCTATCTGCAGTTAACTGAACTATCGTGCAGTCAGCGCCCTCGGAATCCACCTTGCCCACTACTTTTACAATATCGTTCTTTATCAGAAAATCCAGGCATCCTTTGTTTCCTTCAAGGTCCTTGATCAGCACCAATTTTTTTATATGTTGATCTTCATTAAAATCAGGATCGGTATAGCTGCGTACCAGCTGAGAATAACTGGAAAATCGTATTGAGCACTGCATAAACCTTTCGCCATTTTCCAGCTTTAATCTAAGGCCGCAAGAACCATCACGATGGGTAAATTGCTTAGGTAGCACCTTGTAAGTTTTACCATCAGTAGCGCACACATAGTCGTAGGTAGTCGGCCTGGCAGGAATACTGGCCGATCTGTCAGTGATGTTAACCGGGTTTGGTGTGCTGCCTGCTCCTGGCGGATCATCAGGAATACTCATGCGGCTGAGTGAGGCTTGCAGATCCGCTACTCTGCTGTCATCACTTGACCCGGGATTGAGAGGAGTTGTCTGTGGATGTACCGGAAGCTGATCGGAAGAACTCGTTATTGGATTCATGTTAAAGCACCCATCACTAAGTTGCTGCGTGGAGCAAGTTAGTCGGGTTTCATTAAAATAAGTTCCCTCTACACGTTATGTTCGACCTTAATTCAATAAATTGATTTGGTAGTGTACTGGTCATCGTTTCGATGAGTTTGATGTGTACAATCTCCGCTCAGGGCGAACGGAGTCAGGGTGCCATTGATAGAGAGAATCCATCAAATGCATTGAAACCGTGTACCATCTCCGTTCATCCTGAGCGGAGTCGAAGGGTGTTTGGCACGATCTATCATAGGCCGGAGTTTGCGCCCTTCGACAGGCTCAGGACGAACGGAGTGCGGAGGCACGACACCCCATCAGACTCATTGAAACCGTGTACTAGCCTCCCATCTGAGAAAGGTTATCCGTGCCGCCGGTCCAGCCCTGCTCAAGGAAATGACTGTCGTCTTTAAGCTGCAGGGAATCACGAATTCGAGCCACCAGCACTTCCTGCTGATCATCGCTGTGCAGAAGGTCTCTCAGATCAATGCCGGACTCAGCAAACAGACAAAGCTGGAGCTGCCCCAGACTGGTCACCCTCAGTCGATTACAGTCGTTACAGAAGTCCTTGCTGTAAGGCATAATCAAGCCAACCGTACCTTCATAATCACTGTGGCAATACTCCTGGGCAGGCCCGGCGTCGGCCAGACGCATTTTTCTTACCCAGCCGCGCGCCAGGAGCAGTTCCTGAATCTGTTTTCCGGGGAAGTGGTGCTTCTGGAAAAAATCCTGATTGTTCCCGGTTTGCATCAACTCGATAAAACGAAAAGAGACGGGATAATCCCGGATCCAGCCAAGAAAGGCATCAAGTTCATCATCATTAATGCCTTTCATCGCCACCGCATTCACCTTGATAGATGGCAGACCATGGTCAAATGCGTGTTGAATACCGGCCAGAATTTCCCGCAGCCGGTTGTGGCCGGTAATCAGCTCAAAGGCCCGGGGGTCAAGACTGTCGACACTGACATTGATGGCATCAATACCCGCATCCAGCCAGTCCATAACCCGCTGATCCATTTTGTAGCCGTTGGTGGTCATGGCCAGCTTTTTTATGCCGGGGACCTGCTTGATGGTTCTGACAATGTCGGAAAAGTCCTGACGTAAGGTAGGCTCCCCCCCGGTCAGACGAATTTTTTCCACACCGACCGCAGCAAAAGCCGTTACCAGACGACGTATTTCGTCAATGGTCAGTGCTTCACTGTGATGATGGTCAAGGCAGCCGTCAGGCAAACAGTAATTGCAACGAAAATTGCACAGGTCTGTGACTGACAGTCGCAAGTAAGGGAATTTCCGTCCCTGACGGTCCTGCAGCTCTGGTAAATTAGAATGCATAGAACACCTTTCCAATCGCGGGAGGCTGCAAAGTTTCTTTTACAGCCCTGGCAGCCAGTGATACGCACTCTGGCTGCGGCTTCCAGTCCATAGGATCATACCCATTAGGTACCGAAGCTCGGCGCTCGCTTGTTAATTCAGTTTAATCACTACGTTAAACAACCTCATTTGACTGTTAAAAAAAAATTCCCGGGAGATCGTTTTATCAACAGCCCAGTGAATCCTACCTGCTTATTTCTCGAAAAACCATGCTATCAGGTACTATTGTTTTATTGGATTACCCGGTAAACCTGCCGCCCATGGGCCCCTTTTGATTGATGAAATATCCGGACGAGCAGGTTGCAAAAAACGAAAGATGTCTTCTATGATGATACCCCCAAAGATCAGTGCCTCCATCCCGGTTATTGGTATCGCCGCCTTTAGCGGTACCGGTAAAACCACGCTTATCGAGAAACTACTGCCACTGTTAGCAGGCCAGGGACTTCGAACCGGTGTGGTCAAAGCCACGCATCACAGGATAGAACCCGACCCACCGGGAAAAGACAGTTACCGTTTACGCCATGCCGGTGCCAGTCAACTGGTGTTGAGCATGCCTGGTCGATCCCTTTGCTATACCGAGTACCCGAATGGATATGAACGACAGCTGCAGGAGCAACTGCAACTTCTCAATCAGGATCAGCTGGATTTAATCCTGGTGGAAGGTTTTCGTGAGGCTCCCATCGCTAAAATCGAGCTTCATCGCAGTGATTATGACAAGCCCTTCCTGTTTACTGAGGACCCCCATATCATCGCCATCGCCTGGGATGGCAATCCCGGCATCAACCTTCCTGGTCATCTGGCAGAACTGGATATCAACAGCCCAGAACATATTGCCAGCTTTATTGAAAACTATTGTCATGAAAAATAGCTTGCATCACCACCTGGCATCACAGAGAGTTAAACACGCTATTTTTTCCACCCGCTATGGTCAATGAACGAGGGCAATCATGAGTGACTGCTGTGCCACTGATGGATTAATAAGGCTGGAAACAGCCCTGGCAACGCTGATCAGCAGTGTCAAGCCAGTATCCGAAACCGAGACCGTTGCCCTGGAAGACAGCCTTGGCAGGGTACTCGCAGAGCCTATCGTATCGCCCATCAATGTGCCCTCCCATGACAACTCGGCCATGGATGGTTATGCCCTGGCGCTGAAGGATTTGCACAACCGTGATACTTTACCCCTGGCAGGCCAGTCCCTGGCCGGTCACCCTTTTTCCGGGGAGATTCCCGCCGGACATTGTATCCGCATTATGACCGGGGCCAGCCTTCCAGCAGGTGCCGATGTGGTGGTCATGCAGGAGCAGACTGAAACCACAGAACAAGGCATTCGATTTCTGCGGAAACCGGACCAGCCCGGTAACAATATCCGAACAGCGGGGGAAGATATTCCGGAAGGCACCCGGGTGTTCACACCGGGCCGGAGAGTTCGCCCTCAGGATATCGGGCTGCTGGCCTCGCTGGGTATTGCCAATGTCACGGTCTACCGGAAAGTCAAAGTTGCGGTATTTTCCACAGGTGATGAATTAAAGCTGCCCGGTGAGCCACTGAAACAGGGTGATATTTACGACAGTAATCGTTTTGTTATCAAAGCCATGCTGAAAAAAATGGCCGTCGACATCATCGACCTTGGCAGAATTCCTGATGATAAAGCGGCGTTAAGAGAAGCCTTTCTGCAAGCCGATCAGGAAGCTGACGCAGTGATCAGCTCCGGAGGCGTTTCTGTCGGCGATGCGGATTACACCAAAGACATTCTTGATGAGCTGGGAGAAACCGGCTTCTGGAAACTGGCCATCAAACCGGGCAAGCCGTTTGCCTTTGGACAGCTCCCGAACAGTGTCTTCTTTGGCCTGCCCGGTAACCCGGTATCGGCTACCGTCACCTTCCAGCAGCTGGCCGCGCCAGCATTACGCCATATGATGCACCAGCAACCGGAACCAAAAGTGGAGCTTACACTGGCGACGGAAACCCCGCTCAGAAAGCGCCCGGGACGCCGGGATTTCCAGAGGGCAAAGCTGGTTTACCGGGAATCCGGTGAACTGCAGGTTATGTCAAGCGGTCATCAGGGGTCTGGAGTTCTCAGCACCATGAGTCATTCTGACTGCTATATCGTACTGGCGGAAGAAGACGGTGATAAACCAGCGGGTGAGCTGGTGAATGTGCAGCTGTTTGATGACCTGCTGAAATAAACCAGTACATGGTTTCAACGAGTTTGACGTGTACAGTCTCCGTTCACCCTGAGCGTCCTTCGGCTCCGCTCAGGATGCACGGACGAAGGGTGCTTGGCACGATCTATCAGAGTCCGGAGTTTCCGCCCTTCGACAGGCTCAGGACGAACGGAGTGCGGGGGCACGACAACCCGTCAAACTCATTGAAACCATGTCCTAGCTGCACTAGCCACTATAAGAATAGCCTGCTCGTTTATTCGCGAGGCTATTCCCATTTCCCTTCTAATTTAAACTAACGTTTATCCTTCACTCGATGACCACCGATGTGGAACTTAATATCGAATATCGGGTCAATTTTTATATGCTTCCGTAAAAGAACTGGTGGAAACGTGGATAACGCCCATTTCAAGGCCCCTCTCTCCAGAGAGTACTACAGACAGGCCGCCAAGGGCTGTATTCATCAACATAACAGCAGTGGCCATCTTCAGCAGCACACCGGAGAGGTTAACACAAGTCCCGGCAGGGGGGCTGACAATATCGGGAGCCATGTACCAGCCAACCGGATGTCCGGATACCTTGGGTTTAGCTTACAGCCAAGCCACGCTTCTGACTGTTACGTCAGGCAAACGCCGCCGGGCCAGAGATTACCTGCCCCCGTCGTAAATACTTCACGCACATTGACCACCCATCCCGCCCATCCAAAACTACCTCCTCCGCCTGCCAGCAAAACGGATCTGCCAGCACCGCCACCAACCGAAACTCTCCATAATCACCCGGAGGCGGAGGTTCGACAGAGTGCATTTACCGTCAGGTCAATTTATCAGCGGGTCATACCTTACAGTGACCGGTATATCCCTGACCAGCGCCTCAGAGCAGAGATTCACAGTGATTTTCTGGCCCTGGAGGACTGGATTCTTAACCCATGGGTCGACGATCAGTTATTGTTTGATGTCAGCCGGACCGGTCAACAATGGAAGCATGATGAAACTCTGGTCAATTGGGCAATGAAAGAAACACTCTGGGCTGAACTTGATGATGGTCCAGTGCATCCGGTCGTCACCGCGAAAATAAACCTTAAATCCAGGGAAGTCGGCAGGCTCAGGGAAACCAGCGATCTGCCGGATGCCGCGTTTGCACAGCTTGAAAAGTGTCGTGAATTACAGCAACTCCAACAGCGTAAAGCCGAGAATTCAGGGCGGTTCGGGAAGGATCTGGAGCTGACACCGCTGGTGGGTAAAGAACTCAGGAAACTGACAGAATCCGAAAGACTGGATAAGCTGTTGCCCCACGCTATTTTGCAGGGGTATACCAGAACTGCACAATGGTGCCTGGAAAACGGGGCAAATATCAAAACAGCGATGACAACGTTGCGCCAGCTGAAATCCCGGTCAGATCCCAATCAGCCCGGCAACATAACAGAACACCTGACCACCACAGCAACCGCCCCATCAATCAACAGGCGATCCCAGGGCATCGGCTCGTTCAGCAACGATATCAATACAACATTGCTGGAGGTTATTGCTGAGACTCATATCGATATGGCCATTCAGGCAGACTGGCTGCTGGCCAATGGGGCAAGCCTGACACCCGAAGCCTCCGCTGCGCTGCTCAACCAGGCTCTGAATACCTCCCTTTACTGCGGGTATCTTGCCAACGCCCGATGGCTGATTGATCAGGGAGCCAATCTGCAAGCCCAGCATCAATTTGAGCAGGCCATGAGCCATTATAATACCCGGGTAGCCCAATGGCTGATGGATAATCACCAGGCCAAACAGAACCCCGGTAAAGCCACCTCGGCATTGCTCAGTTATTTTGATGGCTATCTTTCCCGGGAAGAAGTGGTGGAGCCCATCTACACCCACCAGCCAATAGACTGGTTATTAGAGGTGGGAGGCGCATCCCTTGAGGAATTGCGACCATTTGCGCCACGTATCCTGGAGAGAGCATTGGAGTTCAGTGATCCCTATATCGCAGGATGGCTGTTAAAACACCAGCTCACCACCTTCAAGTCCCAACCGGAAAAACCGCAAGAACTGTTGGATAAAGAGATCGTCAGAGCCAGGGAAAAACCGAAAGAAGACAGAAAATATATGATCGACTTTTTGCAAAAACAGGTCGATCAAGAGAGCGCTTCAGACTGTTAAGTAGTTGGCCAAATGGAATCGTATATTTCTGGCTAAGTGGGCAGTTACTATGCAAGGCACAATGAAGGGAGCATAGCCGTAGCTATGTGACCGGAGTTGTAACGCAGCAGAGTGACTGACCACTTAGTCAGAAAATAGGATTTCATTTGGTTAACTACTTAGCCCCCGAAAAAGAAAATCTGCTGATTGTTTGTGAAGAAGTTGTCATAAAACTGTAATAAAGACTCGATACTTTTAGCATCAACTTTATATGCACCGGGGTGCACTCTCTATGTCTGAAATGACATCTGCTTCTTCACAGGGCGCTGATTTCGAAACCATGACCACGCGACATTACGGTCGTATCTGGCTGCGCGTTGTTCTATGGATTTACGCTCTGCTGGTAGCTGTTAGTGTCATCGGCTCCGGCTTTAAAATGGCGGTGGGTGGTAGTGAAGCCGCAGCACAGCTGTTCAGCTTTGCCAACAATGCCGTTATGGGTCTGCTGGCGGGCACACTGGCGACAGCGCTCGTACAATCTTCCAGTACAGTCACCTCTGTTATTGTCGGCCTGGTCGCTGGCGGCCTGCCGGTTCACCTGGCCATCCCGATGATTATGGGTGCCAACATCGGCACAACCATCACCAACACCATCGTAAGTCTTGGTCATATTCGCTGCCATAAAGAGTTCAAGCAGGCGTTTGCCGCCTCTACCGTTCATGACTTCTTTAACTGGCTGGCGGTTCTCATTCTTCTGCCTCTGGAGCTGTTCACAGGCGTTTTGAGCAAGCTTTCTGTATCGGTAGCCAGCATGCTGGTTGGCGGTCAGAATATGTCAATGAAAGGCCTGAATTTTATTGACCCGTTAACCTCTCCGGCTGAAGACATTGTCAAAGGTTTTGTATCGGTACTGCCGGACAGCACACTGGCAGGTATTGCCATGATTGGTATCGGTATTGTCCTGATCTTTTTCTCGGTGGTTCGTCTGGGCAAGCTGCTCAAAAAGGTCATGGTGGGTAAAGCCAAAGATGCCCTGCACAAGTCCATTGGCCGGGGTCCGATCAGCGGCATTCTGTCCGGTATGACCATGACCGTGATGGTTCAGTCGTCCTCAACCACCACCAGCCTGATGGTTCCAATGGTGGCCAATGGTCTGTTTACTGTACGACAGATGTACCCTTTCACCCTGGGTGCCAATATCGGTACAACCATTACCGCCCTGCTGGCTGCCACGGCAATTACCGGTCCTGCGGCCCTGCCGGCACTGACCATCGCCATGGTGCATTTCTTCTTTAACCTCTGTGCCGTAGTTCTGATTTACGGGATCAAGTGGCTGAGAGAGATCCCGCTGTATATGGCTGACAAACTGTCTGATCTGGCAGCCAGAAACAGAATGTATGCATTTGCCTATCTGTTCATCGCCTTCTTCATTCTGCCAGGTGTCCTTATTTTCCTGACAGCGTGATCGGTAAGATTCCTCCTGCAAAAAAACCTGCTGTGCCTTGGCTGCACAGCAGGTTTTTTTTTGCAGGCTTAACCCCATGAAACAGAACGTGGTGTACGGGTATTAACGCTTTTATGCACCAGCCCGGATATTTCATAAACTGCCCCGAATATCGCGAAGGACTTTGTCGCTCTAAGGGATTTTGTGAAGGAGCGCCGTACCGGGGAGTACGGTCGACTGAGCAAAACTCCCTTAGAGTGGCAAAGGACAAGCGAGATCGGGAGCACGTTTATGAAATATCCGGGCTAGACTACGGGTCGCCTTTTTGGACAAGAACTATTTGACGATGGCCGTCCAGGAAGACGGAGAACAGGACAGCCTCCCGGGGAAACTCCTGTCAAGTTTCAACAAAATAGCAACAGATGGGGATGAAAATGAATATCAACCTGTTTGCCAATGGCACCACTTTTGGCGTGCCCTACAGTGTCCCTCCTGAGAGGTTTACGGAGGGTCAAGGGTGTAGGGAGAAACTGCATGACGGAAGTCGTCTTATTAAATCGATTCCGGTGCCAGACAAAACAGCCTACTTTGCCAATCCGTTTATGCCCAGGCCTTGTGGCGAGGCAAGCCATTCAATTGGAGATTTTGATTTTGAGCGTATGCTCAAAATGGTAGACACAGAAATGATTCACCTCAATCCGGATCTCCGATTTATGCCCGCTGAGATTTTTAGCCGCTGTGAAGCAATCCCCCTGAAAATACTGGCGGACAGGAAGGTTGCTGTCGTGGTTAGTGACAATAAATACCAAACGCTCGGAGAGGTTGGTGAGCAGAACAGGCGTCAATCGTTTTATTATCATTCCAATACGCCTATGCATCCTGAATTATGTGATGAACGTATAGCTGAACTGGCAAAACTTGGATTTTTCCTTATGCCCTGGGAGGGGGAAAGAATGAGTACATTTAAATTTTTGAGGAAAGAAAGCCAGCCTGTTTTCAATATCAATTTTAGCGGCACTTTCGGTGAATCACTTCATTGCTTCGACCTGTTAATCTCAGACGAGCAGCTCCCTGAATACAAACATTTAGTCGGCCATGATTTATTGCAGTACCCCATCATCGAAACTGGCCAGGTTCCCCAGGCAGCTTATGTCTCTTCCGTGTATTCACCGACGAACGATAATCACCTGTTTCTCATCAGGCCTGCTGATACCAAACTACCCATGCTGCAAGGGACTGAGCTTATCGAAACGAAGTATCAGGCAATGATTGATCGGGCCGTTAACGCTGGCCAACCAACAAGTATTAAAAATGAGGGGGTGGTCAAATCGTTACGGGAAGCGGAGTTTTTTATGGCTCCTTACCAAGAGTCTATAAGGTTTTGTCAATCGGCCATCGAGACGTTGAATGCCTACCCGCAAGAGCACCCCAATCTCTCTGTTGCCATTAATAAAGCAATCTGTCGATTGGCATTCTCCGAACAATACATGACTGATTGTGCGGGCCTGGTCAGGCAAGCCATTGTGTATGATGAACTGATGCAGCTTGAAAATACCAGTACGATGGAAGAACTGAAAATTAAACAGGAAGAAATCAGTAAGCAGTTTATCCATAAGGAGGTGGAATGGCATAAGAAAGCGGTGCAGGAAGAAATCCTTTCGGGAAAAGACTCGTATTTCCCAATGATCAACATGCATTCGCTCATCATGACGTCACTCGGTGACCTGTTAATGGAAATGGGTTATCGCAACTCACCGGGCGAAAACGCATTGAGAGACAAAATCGTTGCTCGGAAAGCAGAGGCAGAAACTCTTTGTGCCCAGACAGATGAGCTGCTTTCTGATCGGAAGACCATTCATTCATTAAAGCTAAAGAGTATTTGGGTTTCCATTGAGAGCGCAGATGCAGAGGATGACGTTGAAAATCCCTGAACCTACAGATTCTGAATAAAGGAGCGGATTGCGTTTTTGGATAAGAACTATTTAACGATAGCCAGTGTCCAAGACGACGGAAAACAGAACAGCCTCCCGGGAAAACTCCTGTTAAGTCTCAACATAAATAGCAACAGATGGGGATGAAAATGAATATCAACCTGTTTCCCAATGGCACCACTTTTGGCGTGCCCAATACCTGCAGCACACCTCATTACAATTTTACGAAGGGTGAAGGGCATAGGGAGATGCGGCATGACCGAAGTCATCTTATTAAATTGATTCGGGTGCCAGTCAAAACAGCCTACTTTGCCAATCGGTTTGTGCCTGAGCCTTATAATAATTATAAGTTTAGGTATTTATCTGGAGATTATGATTTTGCGCATACGCTCGAAGTGGTAGACACAGAAATGATCCGCCTCAATCCGGATCTCCGATTTATGCCCGCTGAGATTTTTAGCCGCTGTGCAACAATCCCCCTGAAAATACTGGCGAACAGGAAGGTTGCTGTTTTGGTTAGTGACAATAAATACCAAACGCTCGGAGAGGTTGGTGAGCAGAGCAGGCGTCAATCGTTTTATCATTCCAATACGCCCAGGCATCCTGAATTATCTGATGAACGTATAGCTGAATTAGCAAAACTTGGATTTTTCCTTGTGCCCGGGGATGATTTGAGTGGAGCATTTAGTAGAGAAAGCCATCCCGTTTTCAATATCAATGATATTGATGGTTTCAGTGAAAAATATCATTGTTTCGACCAGTTAATCTCAGGCGAGCAGCTTCCTGAATACAAACATTTAGTCGGCCATGATTTATTGCAGCACCCTATCATCGAAACTGGCCAGGTTGCCCAGGCTGCTTATGTCTCTTCCGTTTATTCACCGACGAACGATAATCACCTGCTTCTCATCAGGCCTGCTGATACCAAACTACCGATGCTGCAAGGGACTGAGCTTATCGAAACGAAGTATAAGGCAATAATTACCCGGATAACGATTGATCTGGCTAATAACGTTGGTCAACCAACACCTCTTAAAAATGAGGAGGTGTTGATCAAATTGTTACGGGAAGCGAAGTTTTTTATGGTTCCTTACCAGGAGTCTATACTCTTTTGTCAATCGGCCATCGAGACGTTGAATGCCTACCCGCAAGAGCACCCCGATCTCTCTGTTGCCATTAATAGAGCAATCAGTCGATTGGCATTCTCCGAACAATACATGACTGATTGTGCGGGCCTGGTCAGGCAAGCCATTGTGTATGATGAACTGATGCAGCTTGAAAATACCAGTACGATGGAAGAACTGAAAATCAAACAGGAAGAAATCAGTAAGCAGTTTATCCATAAGGAGATGGAATGGCATAAGAAAGCGGCGCAGGAAAAAATCCTTTCGGGAAAAGACTCTTTTTTCCAAATGATCAACATGCATTTGCTCATCATGACATCACTCAGTGACCTGTTAATGGAAATGGGTTATCGCAACTCACCAGGCGAAAACGCATTGCGAGACAAAATCGTTGCTCAGAAAGCAGAGGCAAAAACTATTTGTACCCAGACAGATGAGCTGCTTTCTGATCGGAAGGCCATTCATTCATTAAAGCTAAAGAGTATTTCGGTTTCCCTTTGAGAGCACAGATGCTGAGGATGACGTTGAAAATCCCTGACCCTACAGATTCTGGATAAAGGAGCGAGCCAGGAGGCTGACCGAGAATTGCGTTTTTGGACAAGAACTATTTAACGATAACCAGTGTCTAAGAAGACGGAAAACAGGACAGCCTCCCGGGAAAACTCCTGTCAAGTCTCAACATACAATAGCAACAGATGGGAATGAAAATGAATGTCAGCCTGTCAGCCAATTGCACCACTTTTGGCAAGCCCTTTAGCATACCTGATGACAGTTTTACGGAGGGTCAAGCGCATAGGGAGAAACCGCATGACCGAGATCATGTTATTAAATTGTTCCAGGTGCCAGTCAAAGCAGCCTACTTTGCCATTCCGTTTATACCCAATTATTCTTATTATTATGGGGACGAGTATTTATTTAGAGGTTTTGATTATAAGCGCGTGCTCAAAAAGATAGACACGGAAATAGTTCGCCTCAATCCGGATATTCGATTTATGCCCGCTGAGTTTTTTAACCGCTGTGAAACAATCTCCCTGAAAACACTGGCGCAAAGCAGGGTTGCTGTCTTGGTTAGTGACAATAAATACCAAACGCTTGGAGAGGTTGGTGAGCAGAACAGGCGTCAATCGTTTTATCATTTCAATACGTCCAGGCATCCTCAATTATCTGATGAACGTATAGCTGAATTAGCAAAATCTGGATTTTTCCTTATGCCCGGGGATGATATGAATGGATCATTGAGCAAGAAAAGCCAGCCCCTTTACAATATCAATGATTTTAACAATTTAACTGTATCATATTATGGCTTCGACCTGTCAATCTCAGACGAGCAGCTCCTTGAATACAAAGATTATGTCGGCCATGATTTATTGCAGCACCCTATCATCGAAACTGGCCAGGTTCCCCAGGCAGCTTATGTCTCTTCCGTTTATGCACCTTCACCGACGAACGATGATGACCTGCTTCTCATCAGACCTGCTGATACCGAACTACCCATCCTGCAAGGGACTGAGCTTATCGAAACGAAGTATGAGGCAATAATTTCTCAGATAAGGAAGGATCAGAGAGATAACGATGACTCCCCAGAAAGCATTGAAAATGAGGAGATGTTGAACAAATCGTTACGGGAAGCGAAGTTTTTTTTGGCTCCTTACCGGAAGTCTATATGGTTTTGTCAATCGGTCATCAAGACGTTGAATGCCTGCTCGCAAAAGTACCCCAATCTCTCTGTTGCCATTAATAAAGCAATCAGTCGATTGGCATTCTCTGAACAATACATGACTGATTGTGCGGGCCTGGTCAGGCAATCCATTGCGTATGATGAACTGATGCAGCTTGAAAATACCAGTACTATGGAAGAACTGAAAATTAAACAGGAAGAAATCAGTAAGCAGTTTATCCATAAGGAGATGGAATGGCTTAAGAAAGCGGTGCAGGAAGAAATCCTTTCGGGAAAAGACTCTTATTTCCCAATGATCAACATGCATTCGCTCATCGTGACGTCACTCGGTGACCTGTTAATGGAAATGGGTTATCGCAACTCTGAGGGTGAAAACGCATTGCGAGACAAAATCGTTGCTCACAAAGCAGAGGCAGAAACTATTTGTACCCAGACAGATGAGCTGCTTTGTGATCGGAAGACCATTCATTCATTAAAACTAAAGAGTATTTCGGTTTCCATTGAGAGCGCAGATGCAGAGGATGACGTGGAAAATCCCTGACCGGGATAAAAAAACCAATTTTCGAGTCTAAGGGTATTCAATATGATTTGATTTGGTTAGTTACTTAATGAGGACGAACACAATACCCAACCTCTCGATTGGTGCAGAGAACCTCAAGCGCCTGTGCTGGCTCCGTGGAACCCTGATTGCGGTTGAGGGTATGGCCTTTTTCCTGGCCAGCCGCCATTTTGACATCCAGATCACCGGCCTTGTTCTGGCCGGTTTCATCGCCTTGCTGATGATTATTGGTACTATCATTCGGTTACATGCGATCAAAAGCCATGTCTGCGATCAGGAGTTCTTTGTTCAACTGCTGCTGGACCTTCTCTCCCAGAGTACGCTGTTATTCTTTAGTGGTGGTTATACCAACCCACTGGTATCGACCTATTTGATCACTGTCTGTATCGGCGCTGCACTGCTGCCGGGCAAATACAGCTGGGGCGTGACATTCACTGCAACGCTGCTCTATACCCTGCTGATGAAATGGTACGTTCCATCCGGCCCTGGTTCGATGCTTCACTTGCCAGAACAGCAGCTGATGATCGACATTCATTTGCTTGGCATGTGGCTAACGTTTGTGCTGAGTGCCTTTCTGATCAATTACTTTGTCGAACTGATGGCCTCAGCCCTGAGAAAACAGCAAAGGGATATAGCCATCAGCAGAGAACGTCAACTGAGAGATGAAAGCATTCTTGCCATTGCCCTTCAGGCAGCGGGTGCAGCCCATGAACTGGGAACGCCACTCACCACAATGGCCATTGTGCTCAGGGATCTGCAGGAGGAATACCAGGGCAGCGCACTGGCTGAGCGCTTGATATTTCTCCGGGATCAGATCGATGAATGCAAGAAAAGGCTGCAACAGTTGGTATCGGAAAGCCAATATAAAGGTATTGAGAGTATCGATAGCCAGGATTTTCTGACTAAAGTCATCCAAAAATGGCAGCTGATCAGACCTGAATCCGAGCTTTGTTACAACGCCGCTCAATGGCCTGTTTCAGTATCTATTCCCTGTGATCTGACACTGTATCAGGCAATCACGTCATTACTTGATAATGCAGAAGATGCCAGCCCGGGCCAGGTGTCACTGCACGTGATGCAGAACCGCCAAAACCTGACCCTGCAGATTCTGGATAAAGGTGCGGGCTTCCCGCAATGCAGACCCAAAAAAAGCTCAGCCCCTATAAAAGAAGGGAACCCAACCACCTTATCAAGGACGCCTTATAGCTTAAAAGAAGATGGCCTCGGGATTGGTTTGCTACTCAGCCAGGCCAGTATTGAACGGCTGGGAGGTCTGATACAGATGCGCCCCCTGACCTGCGGGGGAAGCTTGATTGAAGTCCAACTCCCCATCCTCAGCCAACCAGAACAGGAACCGTAAAGCGACGATGAACCCCGGAAAAGCTCTGGAGTTATCGACTATCTTGATTGCCGATGATGACCAGATCCTGTTACACACCCTTGCCACCTCTCTCAGAAAAAGGGGGTTCAACCCCATTACGGCAGACACCATTAGTAAGGCGACCACCCTGCAACAACAACACCGCCCGGCCAGTGCGGTTGTTGATCTGAAAATCGGCAGTGAGAGTGGCCTCCGGCTTATTTCACTGTTACGCAACGTCAATCCAGATATTGAGATCATCGTACTAACCGGGTATGCCAGCATTGCCACCGCAGTCAGCGCCATCAAACTTGGGGCTAAAGACTATCTCTGCAAGCCGGTCGATACCTTGCAGATACTCTCGGCACTCAATATCAGCCAGCGGCCTCATGAACCCGGCCCTGTCATCCCGGAAACAAGAATGCCGGTTTACCAGCTGGAATGGGAGTATCTGCAAAAAGTCCTTCTGGAGCACAATGGCAATATCTCTGCCGCCGCCCGAAGCCTGGGCATGCACCGCAGGACACTGCAGCGAAAACTCAACAAACGATCAGGCTCCCGCTGAAATTATCCACGCATTATTGCCTCTTCTCTGTCGTAGCCATTATGCTTGTGGGTTTTACAGGCAACGGCCAGTCTTTTCCAGTGAATTGCTTATTGTTTCGTAGCGCTTTCTTGCGAGGCTCTTTTTTCAGAAAGAATCGTCAGATACTCTCACTGATGGGCCTGCTCAGTATTACCTCCCTCTTTGGCAGCACCCTGGTCACCACACTGGCGATCACCTGGCAGGAGACGCTTTCCACGCTATCCATCAGCCAGTGGGCCTGGCTCTTTTCAGCCAGCGCCCTGACCATGGCGCTGGCCCTGACACCGTCTACGCTGATTGCCCTGATCAGTGGCTATTTTCTGGGGTGGACAGCGCTTTTCTATATCCTGATTTCCTACCCGACAGCGTCTGTCCTCGGTTATCTGGTCGGGAAATCACTGGATCATGGGAAGCTGATGCGAACACTCCCGCCGAACTCCCGAATACATCTGATTCTTGAGGAGCTGAAACATCATCAGTGGCCGCTGGTCATTCTGACCCGGATTTCCCCGGTGCTGCCCTTTTCATTAATGAACCTGGTGTTACCCGCAATTGGTATCCGCCTTCCTGCATTCCTGATCGCTGGCTTTATTGGCATGTTACCCCGAACGCTGTTTGCTCTTTGGGCAGGCATGCAGGCAAGAGACCTGATCTCTTTACTGAACAACCCGACGCAAGGTAACCTGTCCGTTATCGTCGTGGTGATAGCATCAATTCTTTCCATTGGCGGACTGCTTTATCTTGCCCAGAAAGCATCAGCCACCATCATCATAAGACAGGCGTCAAACAAACACGGGGAGACCAAAACCTATGACTGAAAAGCGTGTTGCGCTGTTTGTTGATGTGCAGAACATCTATTACACCACCCGACAGTGCTATAACAGTCACTTTGATTACAACGCATTCTGGGCACTTGTCAGCAAAGACAGAAAGATCACCAAGGCCATCGCCTACGCGATTGATCGCGGAGATCCAAAACAGCGGCAATTCCAGGACATTCTTCGAGCCATTGGCTTTGAAGTAAAGCTGAAACCCTATATTCAAAGAAGCGATGGCACCTCAAAGGGTGACTGGGATGTCGGGATAACGCTGGATGTTATGAGCTGGGCACCCGAGGTCGATACCATTGCCCTCGCTTCCGGTGATGGTGACTTTGACCTGCTATTGCAAAAGGTGCAGCAGGATTTTGGTCGGCAAACTGAGGTCTACAGTGTTGAGGCGCTGACAGCATCTTCCCTGATTCAATCGTCCAGTCACTTTATTCCAATTACCCATGACCTGTTACTGCCAATCAAGAGTGCGAAAAACAGTCAACAAAAAGTAACAAACACTATATAAATCAAAGCATTAATTTCTTATCCAAGCGGCTCTTCCAACCCCTGATTTGTGGTTAAAATTCATCCGATAATTTGTTTTTCACAAACTTGATAAAATCTTTGACATCCCTTCGGACAGCTATTAGAGTTCCTATTGGCCATTATTGAGAAGAACGAAAAATCGTTTTACTTTTTGAGTACTTCCTGATCGTCACACCACTTCTTAGTTTAAGTTATGCTGCTTTGATTGCTTTACTCTTAAATAGATATATGAAGATGTGACTACACATTGGCTTAACGCGTGTACAACGCATTTTTATAGAAATATTCAGGAGACATTGCATGTCTAAATCGACCGGAACGGTAAAGTGGTTCAGTGAAGAGAAAGGCTTTGGCTTTATCGCTCAGGATAACGGCGGTCCAGACGTTTTCGTTCACTTCCGTGCCATCATTGGTGACGGTTTCAAAACTCTCGCTGAAGGTCAGGCTGTGACCTTTGACGTTGAGCAGGGCCAGAAAGGTCTTCAGGCTGCCAACGTAGAGAAAGTATAAGCTTTTCCTTTTTCGGGAAAACAGAAAAAGAGCACCATCAGGTGCTCTTTTTTTATAGGTAATCCAGCCCTCTTGAGAAAATCAAACCAGTAGCACTGCACAGCCCATTGGTAGAAAAAAGTTCCAAAACGACAAAAGAAAAACAAAATGGGAGCGTTTTACTTTTTCTACTTGAAACCTTTGTCAAAAGTTAGCACATGCTTCCATTCAAAACCTCTCCTTCGTTGAGTATTAGATAACATCCAGACAGGACCCTTTAAAATGGGCAAAAACACGTTGCCCCACCGACAAATTCAATAACCCCAGCGCTCTTCTGGTGACCAGCGCCAGCAATGTCTGCCCTTCCGCCGCCATAAACAGCATGACATTTTTGGAATCCAGTTCCTGAATAGCCTGAATCGTTGTTGCCACTCGATTCTGAACACTTGTGCAGTGGATATCTTCCACCACAATACTGACTTCCTGAGCCGGCAATATCACTCTCAGGCCGGTTCCCGGCAGTGCTGAAATCTGATTGACCAGCAATTTCTGGCCACCCAATAACAGCTCGGTGAAACCATATTCGTGATCGTGGCTGCCCACCTGCACCTCCAGAATCGACAGTGCACAGTCATCACGGGTTAATAAAGAACCTGGCCGACTGAGTAATTGACGACACTCGCCCCGGGATACAACCTGCCCCTGGTCAATAAGCAGCAGTTTATCAGCCAGCCGTGCCACCTCTTCACGGGCATGACTTACCATAACAACCGGTATGCCAAAGAGCTGATGGATATTTCTCAAACAGGGAAGAATGCTTGTTTTTGATGACCAGTCCAGTGACGCCAGCGGTTCATCCATTAATAGAAGACGGGGTTCACTTAATAAGGTGCGGGCAATGGCCACACGCTGTTTCTCACCGCCAGACAGTTTATCAACCGTTCGCCCCAGTAGATGCACAATATCGAGCTGCTCAACCACCTCGGATAATGACGGCATGGCAACATTGGCTCTGGCCCGCTGCAAGGCAAACCGGAGGTTTTCCATAACGTCCAGATGGGGAAACAGCCTGGCTTCCTGAAATATATAGCCAATGCCCCGTTGCTCCGGCGGAACCCATATTCCCTGTTCCGAGTCCTGCCAGATTTCATCATTAAACTGAAGCCGCCCCCTGGCATGGCTTTCCAAACCCGCGATGGTTCTCAGCAAAGAGGTTTTGCCACACCCGGAACGCCCCATCATGGCCCAGGTGTTATCGGTATCCAGTGACTCATCAACACTAAGAACAAAGCGGTCCCGGGGCAGCTGAATATCAATTCTTAGCATTAATAACGACCAGGATTTGATTTGAGGGGTAATTGAGCCACGGGCTGACGATCAAGGCTGTAAAGGGTAATCAGCAGAATCATGGCAAACACCATCAGTCCCGCGGCAATCTGGTGTGCTTCGGTAAACTGCTGGGATTCCACGGCATCGAACAGGGCAATGGACAGCACCTGTGTCTCTCCGGGAATATTGCCACCAATCATCAGCACCACACCAAACTCCCCAACGGTATGGGCAAACCCCATGCAGGCCGCCAGAATCATCGCCCGGCGGGTACAGGGCAGTACCACATTAAAGAAACGGTCCATGCGCCCGGCCCCCATCATGGCTGCCGCCTCAAGCAGACCTTTATCCAGCTGTTCAAACGCCCGTTGCAAAGGTTGCACGACAAAGGGCATGGAGCAGATAACAGAAGCGATCACCAGCCCGGTAAAACTGAACGCCAGGGTGGTGCCGGTCAGGGACAGCCAGAGCTGCCCGGGAGCGTAGTTTGGTGAGCAAAGCAACAGTATATAAAAGCCAAGGACGGTGGGCGGTAATACCATTGGCAGCCCCACCAGGGCTTCCAACAGGGGCCTTAGCCGACTCTGCATATTAGCCAGCCCCCAGGCCATGGGAATCGCCAGCAGCATCAGAATCACGGTGGTAATGGTGGCCAGTTTCAGCGTGACCCAGACAGCAGTGAGCAGCATTCAGAGCGCTTCCCTTCGATTTTCGGACGTTGTTTTATCGGCCATTGTCGTCGATACTGGGAAGTAACCCTGTCTGGCAATGGTGCGCTGGGCAGACGGTGACAAAATAAACGCTACAAATGCCCTGGCCGCCTCAGGTTGCCTGGTGCGCTTTAAGATAACCAGATCCTGCTGAATCGGATCATACAACGTTGCAGGAATCGAAAAAATATGACCATCGTTGTCTACCAGCTGCGCTTTCGCCACCAGCCCTGCGGGAATATTACCGCTGGCAACAAACTGCCAGGCCTGCTGGACACTGGCCCCCTGAACCAGACGGGAGCGGAACGAGGACCAGAAACCCAGTTTCTCCAGCACCTGCTGTGCCGCCAGACCATAAGGTGCCGTTGCCGGATTGGCAATGGCCAGGCGTCCCTGATAAACCGCCAGATCCTCCAGGGTCATGGTTTTCCCTTCTTTAGCGGAAAACCCGGGGCTCCATAGCACCAGTTCTCCCAGGGCATAAGGGTGTCGACTGGCCTTCAGCGTCAGTCCTTTTTTTTCCAGCAGCTTCGGTCTGAGGCTATCTGCTGACAGAAAGATATCGAAAGGCGCACCGTGGGTAATCTGGTTATACAGCACACCGGTCGAGGCCGAGGAGATCAACAACCGGTGCCCGGTGTCTGCCTCAAATGCCTTTGCCAAAACGTCCAGCGATGGTTTGAAGTTTGCTGCAACGGCGACTTTCAGTTCTTCTGCGTAGACCGATGCCCCCGGGCAAGAGAGCAAGAATACTAAAAATACTGTTCTTAACATGAAGCAGATGTTCTTTATGAGTTCGAAGGTTAAAGCCAGCGATCCGCCGCTGCCTGATCAGACTCACGCTCATCCACCCAGCGATCCCCTTCCGGTGTCGTCTCTTTCTTCCAGAACGGCGCACGGGTTTTCAGGTAATCCATAATAAACTCACAGGCTGCAAACGCTTCTTTGCGATGGGCGCTGGCGACTCCCACAAAAACAATTCGCTCCCCGGGGTACATCTGACCAATGCGATGGATAACCCGGACAGTTTGAAGCTCCCAACGTGCCATGGCTTCATCGATAATTTCCTGCAGGGCTTTTTCCGTCATCCCCGGATAATGTTCCAGAAACAGGCCACCCACCTTATCCCCAAGGTTCATATCGCGAACCGTACCGGTAAAAGTGACAATCGCTCCTGATGACTTATTCCCTTCCAGGCGTTCATATTCCTGGGCGGGGTTAAAGTCTTCTGTTTGAATGGCAATCAAGGTTCTGATCCTGTTTGTTTTGGCACCACTTTTCACCACAAAGACACAAAGTTTTCCCGGGGCTTTCGCGACAGTCTCAGACTGTGGGAACGAGAACAAAATAACGCCTTTGTATCTTCGTGGTTCAAATAAAAATCACCCGCCGGTCACCGGAGGAAAAAAGGCGACCTCATCACCAGACTGCAATGTGACATCCTGACGAGTCATGGTCTGATTGATGGCAACCAGCGTTCGCTCACTCATCATGACTTCACGCCAGCCTTCACCTTGGTCCGCCAACTGACTTTTTAATGCGGACAGCAAGGGAGCATACTCCCCTTCTTCCAGCGTCAACTGTTCGCAGTTCAGCTTTTCCCGAAAACTGGCAAAGAAACGTACTGTAATCATGCTGCACCACCTGTCGCTGAACCATGAATATAGTGACCACTTCGACCACCACTCTTTTCCAGCACACGAATGCCTTCAATATGCATCTCTTTGTCCACTGCCTTGCACATATCATAGATCGTCAGGGCAGCAACCGATGCCGCTGTCAGCGCTTCAATCTCAACGCCGGTTTTGCCATTCAAACGACAACAGGTTTCAATTCGAATGCAGGCTTCGCCATTCACTGAAGCCGCGTCTACAAGCTGAAACTCAACACCGATAAAGTTCAGCATCAGCGGGTGGCAAAGCGGCACCAGCTGGCTGCACTGTTTAGCCGCCTGAATGCCGGCAATTCTGGCCACGGCAAGCACGTCACCTTTTTTAAGGCCATTGTCTTTTACCAGCGCCAGTGTCTCAGGTGCCATGTAGATATAACCTTCGGCCCTGGCTTCACGACGTGTGATGTCTTTTTCACCAACATCAACCATGCTGGCCTTACCATCACTATCAATATGGCTGAGGGCACTATTGGCAGACGACATGATTACCCTGCCTTTTTCAATTGTTCAACAAAGTTACATGGACGATGCTGGCTGTTCAGCTGATCCCTGATAATGCCTTCCCAGGCGGTCTTACAGGCATTATTGGAGCCGGGCATAACAAAAATAACGGTGCCATTGGCCATGCCCGCCACGGTACGGGACTGGATGGTGGAGGTTTTGATCTGATCATAGGAAAGCTGGCGGAACAGCTCGCCATAACCATCAATCTGCTTGTCAAAAACAGGCAACAGCGCTTCTGGTGTGCTGTCTCTGCCAGAGAAACCGGTACCGCCTGTGACCAGCACGGCCTGCACACAGTCTGGGGACCCTGCATCACTGGCAATCCAGCGGGATACGACTTCGCGAATCTTGTAGATGTCGTCTTTTACAATGGCCTTGTCAACAAGTTTGTGACCAGCGGCGGTCAGGCTCTCAACCAGTAAGTGACCGGATGTGTCGTTTTCTTCGGTACGGGTGTCGGACACCGTCAACACGGCAATATTTACAGGAATAAACTCATCAAACTGATTATGAGCCATGGCTATTCTCGCTCCAGTCTATTTTCAATCGTATTCAGGGGTGCTCATGACCAGGTCCGCAATTTGGACGACAGTTTACGTCTGAACAACCGCCTTATTAACCAGATTATGCCAGTCTTCTGGCGTATTGACGTTGACAAAAAGGTCTGCCATGGATGACGGCAGCGCCAGGGTCTGTCCACCTGAAAGCTGATGCAGACGCCACAGGGCATAGTCCTTCGGATTGTCACTGGTTATGGCACGCTCAACGGCTTGCCGCAATGTTGAAGTGACCGGCAATATCATCGGCAGATTAAAGCCCGCAAAACAACACGCCTGCTGTTGATCGCCAAGTGTCCGGATCGCATCGGCAGGAACCAGTGGCATATCCACAGGAATCACCAGCAGCCGGTCGCCATCCAGCAGTCGCTGTAAAGCCGCATGAATGCCACTGAGCGGGCCTCTTCCGGGAACCACATCGGCAATAACAGAGTCATCCGGGGCAAAACCGGACCCGCTGATCAGAACCTGATCAATCCCGGCCCCGGCCAGCAGAGCAGCTATATGTTGGTAAAGCGGTTTGCCACACCAGTTCAGCCGTGACTTATCCTGCCCCATACGGGAGGAACGACCACCAGCCAGAACCAGGCCGTAGAGTGTGCCATGGGCTGTCATTCGATCACAGACTCTTTGTGCCAATATTCAATTTAACCCGGAGATTGTCCGGAAATAGCGTCCGTCAGAACGCCCCTGTCTCCGGACAGACAAACGGCTAGTGTAAGGTTTTCCACCCCGCTGACAAGCCTTGGGATCAATTATCATACAGAAAAGCCGCCGCTTAACCCGTTCGTCCGTTGGCTATACTGTTTTGACCACAGCAAATAGATAACAATGATCAACAATGAGAAAGAATCAGGTACTGAGCCTTTTCCAGCAGAACCAGACAGCCATCAACTGCTGGCTTATCCATCCAAGCCCAATGACGGCGGAGCTGATTGCCCACCAGGGTTTTGACTCAATAACCATCGATATGCAGCACGGCATGATTGGCTTTGAATCAGCCCTGGCCATGTTGCAGGCCATATCCACCACCCCGGTGACTCCGCTGGTCAGGGTTCCCTGGCTTGATCCGGGCATCATTATGAAGATGCTGGATGCCGGTGCTTATGGCGTTATCTGCCCAATGATTGAAACCGCAGAGCAGACCCGGGAATTTGTCGCCACCTGCCGTTACCCCGGCAAAGGCAACCGCAGCTTTGGCCCCAGCAGGGCGATGATCTATGCAGGCAGTGATTACCCGGAAAAAGCAGAAGAGACCATTTTGCCCATGGTCATGATAGAGACCCGTCAGGCTCTGGATAACCTGGATGATATCCTCAGCACCGAAGGACTGGGAGCCATCTATATTGGCCCCTTTGACCTGTCCTACGCCCTGGGCTGTCAGCCCCAACCTGACCTCTATGATGCTCCCGTTATGGAGGCCATCGAACATATCCTTGCCTGCAGCAAAAAACATAATGTTCCCGCAGCCATTCATTGCATGGGGCCACAGTTCGCTGATCGTATGCGAAAAAAAGGGTTCAGCCTGGTCACCGCTGGCTGTGACGCTGACTTCGTCCGCGCAGGTGCCACACACACCATCCAATCACTGAGGCCGTAATCTGAAAGTCGTTCAGAAACCGCCTTATTTCACCCTGATAATATAATCAAACCAGTCCGAAGGGGCCGGAACATCTTCTTCTGAAGCGATGTCCCTGCCCTTGATGGAGAAACCGGATTCATGGACAGAGTCCGAGCTTCCGGTTTTCAGAGGATGCCATTGTGGCAGGTCATAACCATGGTAGAGCAGATAATAAGCGCAGCTGTCCGGCAGCCATGGCAAATGCTCATGCAGGGTTTTCGGGGTAAACTTGATGCAGTCATCCACATACTTGCGACGGTGTTTATAATGCCTGCAGCGGCAGGTCTCCAGATCCAGCAGCCGACAGGCTACCGCCGTTGTGTGAATCTCATCCGTATCCGCATCAATAATCTTATTGAGGCAGCAGCGACCACAGCCATCACAGAGCGACTCCCACTCTTCGGGCGTCATCTCGGTTAACGATTTTACCTGCCAGAATGCAGGTTCCTGCTCACTCATCAAACACCTGAACACGATATAACATTGGATTTAACTGAGCATACTACCCCTTCAAAAGATGGCAATACGCGAGTTCACGGTTCAGTAATTATCGCACGTTATAACCATCGATAATGGGCTGAAGGTCATCGACACTGCTTCGCTGAATTCTGGTTTGCTTCAAATTGGCGATTTATCCCTCCTCCTCTAATCTGTTCGGCAGATGGGATGCGTTGAGATGAATAACAGAATATCGTCGTTTGACTGTTGTTTTCATTGCTTTTTTTATACTCGTGATGCCGTCTAAAGTCGTGCATTAGTCTTTTGTTATTAAAAGCAATCACAATGATTATGATTTTCCTCATGAATCTGGAGAAAGAGTATGCAAACACCAACCGAAAAGAATTATGCTGCAGTAACATACCCGGGCAACGTTTTCAGTACATCTCCCGAGCAGGAGAACACTGGGACGGGTAATACCGGGCAGTTAAATGGTTTGAGTGTCATTGTTCGCTCTGCCGTCATTCCTTTTTTTCAGTCGCTCTCTCCTGATTACCAGCAGCCTTCAGCCAATAATAATGAATCAGTGCCGTATGATTCAAAGCCAGTTGCACTACCCAGCCAATCAATGCTGAATGATATCTGCCAGGGTGCTGGATTAGTCGCTCAACTGGCGGGAGCCTGGGTTCCGCAAGTGAAAGTGTTGGCTGATGTGGCTTCTAAATTATGTTTCGCTGGTAATTTTGCCGGTAAAGCCATTGACTACATGCAAGAAAAAGATGCTGTAAAGGGAGAGCTTTCCGGGCAAAAATGTACCGGTGAGAAGCGCCGACCGATCGCCCAAAGTAGTATGACCCGGGAAGTGCTCACCGCTGCTGCCATGGTCACTATGGGGCAGATACCCGTTTCTGCTGCTACACCTGCACCGAGCAATGCAACGGATCGCCCGATTCCGGTACCAAACCGGGAAACATTGGAACAAATTGGCCAAAATGACAGTTACCCGTTATCGGGTCATTATGTCCAGACTCAGGATATCAACTGCGATGTCACCATTGGCAGTGAAGATCAGCCGTTTTATGGGGATTACGATGGCGGATGCCATAAGATCACTGGTCAGAGACATTGTTTATTTGGCAAGGTTGCAAAGCATGGTGTTGTCCGTGATCTGCGCATGGAGCAGGCCCATGTTGAGAGTAATGATAAATACAGTTCCGTAGTCGTCTGTAAAATGGGCGAAGGAAGCCGTCTGGAAAACCTGCTGATAGAACATTCCAGCGTTTTGACTAACAAGGATGGCGAGCGTGGCGCAGCATCGATGACTCATGCAGGTGTGATAACAAGCCACCAGCAGGAGAATAGCTATATTGAGCAAGTTGGGGTCAATAATTGCTCAGTGACCAGTACTGGTAAATCTGGAGCTGTTGGTATTGTCAGTGGTAGGGCTGAAGGAGATATACAACATGTGACTGTAAACAACAGTCGGGTCAAAACAAATCGTGACCACTCCCGCGCCGGCATTGGTGCCGGAATCGTTGAGGGCCGAATTAACCATCTTACCGTTCTGGACAGTCAGGTTGAAACGGATGCGACTGATAGTTTCGCCGGCATTGGTGGGGGAATAATATATGACGGGGGCAAACTGGAAAAGTTGACCGCTGTGAACAGTTCAGTGAAGACCGAAGGAGTTTTTTCAGATGCTGGTATCGGTGCTGGTGAATGTAAATCTGGTGGACTGCTAGCAGGAACAACAGCAATAGCATGTAATGTAACGACCCTGGGAGATGGCGCGGAAGCCGCCATTGGTGTGGGTGAAACTCGATGTGAGGTTCTTGATACCAGGGCCATTGACTGTTTCGTCAATACCTCCGGAGATTACGCTGATGCTGCCATTGGGACCGGTTATTTTAATGGGGGAAAAACAGAGGACATTATTGCGGTGAGAGGCGGCATTACTGCCAGAGGTAAATATGCAGAAAGAGGTATTGCTGCTGGATCGATGGATCAATTCATCTATTCTACCAGTCACCCCTCTGTTATTAAAATGACAAACAGTGTTCAGGCAGTGAACGTCACTGTAAACGGCAGGTTGCAAAATGTCGGCAATGTGTCCCAGTCCTCTTTAGATCAGTTGTGTGATATTGCTGATCAACGATTTGTGACCAATGATTGTCGGGTAATTAATCAGCCTTCAAAAGGTTACGGGAACTGTACAGCAACGGATTTGCTGTTTGCACCCTCCTCCCTGCCAAGTTCAAGTGCTCCATCGACGCTGAATACCGGACTGGTGAATTATACCGGAGCCTCAACAGCATTAACCTCCCTGGTAACAGGAGTCCAGGCAGGAACAACCCTAAGCACTGGGGCCATTGTCGGGATTTCTATAGGGGTGGCGGCTGCTCTGGGTCTCGGTGCTTTATTCGCCTGGCGTTATTACACCCATCGTCAGGTTGATTCGGATGTTGTGACCATGAGCGTACTGAGAAATATGCAGATTGAAGAGCCGAATGATGATTAATCATTCATTAGCCTGACAAGGAAGAAAAGGAGAAGAAAAGGACACCCAAAGATTTTGAAGGGAAGAAAAGGACACCCAAAGATTTTAAAGCCAGGATAATCAAATATTTCGTTCGCTAATTGCGGAAATGAAAGTCACAGTCAAGGAAGAGAAAAGCAATCAGAACTCAGAAATGTTCACTTATGAGCTGCCAGAGTCTATAGCGTAGTGAAGGACAGGGGCTGAAGTCAGAGTTTTTTTCAGCTTCAACAATATGGCGGACGGAAAGTTAGCCTGCAAATAGCAAAGCGCTGGTACTCTGACCATGTATCCAGGACTTTCCCATTTTTTCAGCATAACTTTTCAGTGATGCCAGCGTACCAACGGCCCGATAGAAACGGTTATTCCACTGCATGGTTTTAAACCACTCATCCGGCGGAATATCAAAAAACTTAAGTATTGAGGGAATGTTGTCGTTTAAACAACCTCGCTTACCTTGACGAACAATTCCTCCCGACCAGTCAACCAGTTCAAAATAACTACTGAGTGCATAAGGCAATGCATGGTCAGGGTTTTGTCCTGGCTCTTTGAAGGGCTTCAATTTGGCAGGTTGCTTTTTGCCGGATGGAGCTGAGTAGTATTTCGTCCGTTTGCTGATAGAAGTGTATTCAGAGGTCTCTGGCGATTTCGCCATTTTGGCTCGAACAGGGTTTAAATCAACATAGGCCATACAAGTCAGCAGAGCCGCATCGTCGAGCAGCGCCTGGCTTTTGTAACGTCCTTCCCAGAACCTTCCCTTACAGTTATCCTCTTTATTGGCTTTTCTGGCCAGATGTTCGTTGAGGCATCTCATAAACCAGCCGATATCCATCAAACGACAACGATATTCTTCAGCAAACTCATCCACCCGTAGCTTGTCTGCCTCGCGCAATTGTTCGCCAGAGAGAAATCGTTGGACCAGCATCGGGCCTGAAAATAGGGAAGACCAACGAGTGAGAATCTCATTGGTAGACCAGCTCCTGGCCTGTTTACGGTTGATGTAAAGCACGATGTGGTAATGATTGGACATGACCGCATAAGCACAAACTTCCAATGCAAAGATTGACGATAGCTGTTGAATTCGGTCTTCCCCCCATAGGCGACGGTGTTCGCAGTCCTTGCCGGAAAACGAATCTTTACCACAGAGAAAGGCTTGACGAACGCAGCGAGCCATGCAGTGGTAATAAGGTGTACAGACTGGGTCTATCAAGTTTTTCCGAGCAGTCGTCATGACTTTAGTAGCGATCTTTAAGTTTTTGATGCTTAAAAAGTAGTCGAGATGTCTGAATGATCAAGAAAAATGTGGATGTCTTATTTTTCTCAGTGAAGAGACTCTGGCGGCTGTGACCATCAGGCTGTAAAAGTAACCGCTTTCACGCCTCCGCCAGTAACGCCCGCCACTCAACCAACTTCTCTTCCAAATCAGCAATATGCGCCTCCAGCCCAGCCAGTTCCTCTTCACCAATGTGCAACCGGTCACGAACATCATGGTGCCGCTTCACCCGCCGTTGCAGAACCGACAGTTCCTCTTCAGCCACCATCACCCGCACTGCCATGGACGGGATAGACGAGTAACTGATCTTGCCCTGGTTGTTTCGTGGCACCTGTGCCAGATGGATACGATCCATAGCAACGTCTCCTTTGATATTACTTCTGCTGAGCGCAGCAGACGACTAGAAGACAATGGTACTAAGTTCAGAAACGGTATCCCATCCCCAATATGGGAAAAATGGGATTATCCTTGGCTGAGCACCCCGGATAATCGCAAGCATTGATACGTTGCAATGCGAGTATTTTACAAAAACACGGAACCAGGCGGCTCAGATAAGCAATTGAGTCGAATTATTGTGTAAATTAGTCAGAAGTATTCCGTTGTATATTCCTTTCTAATAGATCGATAAAATTCGCGCACATGTGCCAAAAGGTTGAAGTAATCATGGGCGTAGTCGACGATGCTATTGCACTGAGAAACAAACTGATTTCTGAAGAAGGGACCGCAGTGCCCGAAGAGTTTTCCGGAATATCAAAGACGAAAATTGCTGAAGTACTTCAGAGAATTGACCGAAAAACACCAGACATGGTGGATGCTGTTTTTGCTCTCCTGGATACCCGCTCCAACTGGTTCAGTAAGGCACCCATTGGTACAGCATTCAAAGATGGCGCAGCTACAGCTCACGTTGGAGCACATATTGGTATCTTACAAAGAGGCCAGAATACTAAGCTTGATCGTGAAGGAAGGGATTACTGGCTGAAACCTCTTTGGGAGAAAGGCGGCAGATCGACAGGGCCGATTGAAAAACCTTGCTGATGATACTTGGTTGTGGATTCAGGAGGACCCATCAAGAAATATTCATATTTTGCAAGCGTGATCCGCTGTCTATAAAATAGCCGACACCAGACGATTGATCTCCTCCTGAGATGGCAGCGAGCTTCCTTTTGCTCCATGCCCTAAAGCTTGCAACTGCTCTATTGTGGGGTAACGCAAGTTTCTCAGGTCTGTGGCGTTGACCTGGGTGTGCCCGTTAAACTGCCGAAAATATTGATCAACAATGGTGCTATTCAAAAACAGCCATAAGCCTCTGGCAAGATCCTGCGGCAACGGTTTGCCCAAGGCATGAAAATAGTTGGTTTTATTCTCAAAGCCTACAACGTCTACGTCAGCAACAGACGGTTCATAGAGGGAGGCAACAATCCGGCGTTTTTCTTCTTTTGCTGTCAGTCGTTTGGTCAATATATAAGTGCCGTTGGGAACCATCAGTTTGGCGGTTTCACTGTTGTTAAGCAGGGCATTCGGTTTTTTTACATTGCTTATTGGCCATACGATAGAACCATTTTTTAAATGCATGGGATAAATCAGTGGCACAGTCTGCGCTTCGGGCTCCATTCTGAGGTTATCCCTGGTCCTGAAATCAACCACTTTTCCGGTGCTGACATCAAGACCCAAATCAGACAATGAGCACGGCAAACCGCCCACCTTAACGGCGATATCGGCTTCCTGCTCTGAGGTCACAATATGGATAAAACGGTCTGGATTATCTGAATTAACCACTTCATGGAAAGGGGTGATTCGAATAATCGGTTCTGGGTCTTCAGCACAACTGCTGGATGAAATTTCCACATCCCCCTGTGGCTCCCCCTTTACCAGGTGGAAAATCACATTTTCCTGCAGGACTTTGTCGCCTTTAAACGCTTTCGTACGGCTGTTGAATACCCGGATTTTCTTGAGTGCAGTATCCTCTAACAGGATATCCCTGAATCCTTTAAAGTACGGGCCATTGCAGAAACTGCGCGGGGTAATGGCCACCAGTTCACCACCAGGCTCAAGAAGTTTGATGGCAAGTGCAACAAAGGCGGAATAGAGGTTGCCGGTTTCGATGCCTACCTGCTGGAGTAACTTTCGATGGCGGCTTTTACTGCCGATCTTGAAATAAGGTGGATTAAGAATCGCCTTGTTGTAACGAATTATAGGGGTTGCATCGACATAAATCGCCTGCAATTGATTGACAGCACTCTCAATAAAATCGGCCGGGATAATATTACTGTGCCACTGAATCTTTTGCTCCCCTGCAACTTCGGCAAACAGAGCCATGCTATTGTGCAAGTTATTAATCAAAACCTTGTCGGTTTCGTAGGCGGTAGCGGTAATTTTATTGACATCGCCTTCCTGAACCACTCTTTGCAAAAAAGCAGCGGTCAGGGAGCCAACACCTGCCCCTGCGTCCAGCAATGAGATATCGCCGCTGAGATTATCAAACATGGACGCCAACAGCTCAGCTGTTGGAGCGGGTGTCATATACTGACCTTGCTCGCTCCGTTTGGCTTGATCAAGTTTCAAGGCGGCTTGTTGCCGAATATCATCAATAATGTGTAACAAGTCCCTGAAGTCTCCATGCTTTGCTGGTTGTAATGAATCTGACAGGCTAATCGGTGCATCTGCGTTTACCAGAAAACCCAGACTGTATAAAAAAACAGTTAAACATAATGGCAAAGCTGGCCGGAAGCAACCGGGATTTTCATTATTTAAATCATTTATTGCTTCGATAGAGGGTTGATTCTAGCGGTTTATTATATAAGTAGTTAACCAAATGAAATCATATTTTCTGATTAAGTGGACAGTCACTCTCGGCAACTGTTCCTGCGTTGCTCTGGTAAATGGTTTCAATGTAATTGATGGGTTCCTTTTTCAATGACTCCCAAGCTCCGTTCGTCCTGAGCGCCCTTCGGCTCAGGATGCACGGACGAAGAGCTTAAACACCATACCCTGCATAAAGACTGTGCCAATCACCCTTCGACTCCGCTCAGGGTGAACGGAGATTGTACATATCAATCTCATCGAAATGATGTACTAGCTCCTGCATCCAGTTAGTTTTGAGAATTGCCCCCCTGCGGAGAGCTAATAGGTACTATTATCCCAAATAAACCGTCATTTAAACGCATCCAAAGGAGTATAAAATAACTTTTTTATTCAGTAATTTATAAATTAATGATGAATTCCCTGAGCTGAAATTGAATTTTTTGGACTCACAAAACTCCAACTTTAATTAACTCAAGTTATTTAAGTCAGGGATTATCAAGTGGATACTAATAACCAGCTCTTTCTATACAAACTGGACACACATTCTTCTGCTGCCCGCCGTGGCAGTGACTCTGCCCATACAGAGCAACAGACTTGCCACCGGGGAGATAAAGATCCAGGCCAACCATTTAATTTCAGTAAGAGTTTTGCGTCCACCCGGAAAAGCCTCGACAAGTACAACCCCCAGGTTGTCAGCAAAGTACACACTTTTCTCCCGAGGCGGGCTGACAAGGCTTCCTGCCTGGAACATGAAAAACTGTTCGGCATGATGATGCCAGAGATGGAAAAACCAGCACCCAAAAAGAAGAGGAAAGAGCCGGAAAGGCCTAAAGAGCTGGAAAGGCCTAAAGAACCGGCAAGGCCTAAAGAGCCGGAAAGGCCTAAAGAGCCACCTTCCCGGAAGCAAGCCGATGAGATTGAAATTTCAGACTCAGAGCTGGATGAACTGTTCGATGAAGATATAGCACTCCCTTTTATTCCTGAATTACCTGATCAGGGTTATCAGACGTTTGAAATTAAACTTTCCCAGAATTTGAGAAAAATCAGAGAGGGGAAGGGACAAAAAGCCATTTTGGAATTAAAAGAGCTATTTACTTTCAGGGCTCACGACTTTGTCTCTCCCGATAAGGAAAAAGCAGCACATCATTTTACTGAGTTCGTACGACGCGTGTATCAGCTCGACAGACAAATGCCAGCAGGAATGAAAGCAAAGGGCGAAATCATCAAGCATGCGATCGAACAAATGACCGAGAAATTGGGCATGCTGATGGACGACGTCAGAACTGCCTGCATATCGGAAGCCTTCAGTAACCCCACGTTTAAAGATGCTCTGGAGAAGGTTGAATCGGATACCGATAAATCCCTTCTTCGCAGGTTACAGACACTTTCCGCTTTTAACTTCATGAGCAATGAAGTAAACGCACTGGTAAGAGACTCTGGAGTTTCTATCCCTTCTGCTCCAGAGAGCAGAGACCCGGGCTCTGATTCTGGTGTCAATGAGCCAGACTCAAATAATGATGGCCAAAAAGAGTCAGAAGTGGAAAGAAAGCGCCGCGAAGCCATAGATAAGGAAATGGAGGAGGTAGACAGAACACTTGAAGAGGGGTGGAAATTCCTTGAACAGTCCAAAAAGAACAAAGAAGAAGAGACAAAGCCAGCGCCAGTGAGGTCGAAACCATCTACTCCACAGCCCGCAGCAAAACCTGTCACCAGCAAACCAGCTGTTGCCAGGGAAACAGCAAAGCCTGTCACTGTCACCAAAACCTACCCATCAATCGCCGACATCCGCAAGCTTAAGGGGGATATGGCTATTGCAGATGCGGTGCTGAAGTTTGTAGAAAACTGTCAAAGCGAGCCTGAAAGAAAAGAGCTGGATCAATTTCTGGAAGAGCGCTGTGCAGAAAAATCAAAAGCCATTGTCAGTGATCTTAACCGGGTCAAACAGCAGGCCATGAAACCCAGCGAATGTGTCCACAAGTTTTCACAAACCGTAGGCTACCGCCAGATTGCCGAAAAGATTGCTCCACCCTCGGCAAGAAAACTCTCTGAAATAGCAGACAATAAAAAAGTGCCTGGCAACGGGGGCAATATTGATGGAACAATGCTGCACCTGCTGAAACAATCAGTGGTCTTTCCAAAAAGCTGGGATGTCAAAGGGGATCCGGCAAAATGGACTCGCGGGGAATTTTTGGCTGAGTTTGACAAAGGAGCCTCCAGACACTCAGAGAGTCAGCGCCAATGTGTCCGGAAATACGCCGATGATATATTACGACTCTTTAAGCTGAAGCAATATCCATTCGGCTGGGGATATGACCAGGAGCGCAAAGCATCTCCTGCTGATCAGGAGTTCGAGCTTATGGCCAAGGCGATGTACGACGATTTCATTGGCAGGCCCTTATTTGATTACAGAGACTGCAAGCGGCTGGAACTATTCACAGCTCAGCAAAGACACACATTTCTGGAGACACTTTTTGGCTCAGACGTTATATCCACACTGAAACAGATCGTTGAAGGAGCCGGGACAAACACAAAACGACCAACCACCAGCGTTGAAAGGGCCAGGGCCGAGCACATCAAAAGCATGGTCATTGCCTTGTTCCATGACAAACCGACAGGTGGCTATTATCTTGTGGTTGGCAGAAGTGATCAGAGGCAGGCCTTCCCTGTAAAGGTGAGAAATCCACTGGCTCTTGACTGCTTTAATCAGGAAAAAGGGAGTAACTGCATATATAAGGCAATGGGGTTACCTGCGATTTCGGACAACTGGAATGCTGTCAGATAAGTGAGTCAAATCTGCTGGCTGAAATAAAACAGTTTGTGAGGGAATGGTTAAGAGGGAACAGGGAATTGGACTATTAACTGTGTAGCAGCCAGGAAATTTCCGTAAATGGAACTTTTTTGTAAACTTAGGATCAAAAATATAGGTAAATAAAATTTAATGACGATCTTATGCTAACCAATATTTCAAATAATCCAACAGAATTATTGCCCAAAGCTCTACCGCAATCAGCAAACTCAACAGAAGACCAACAGCGACAACCTGGCAATTTCAACTATTTGCCAGTTGAGGCGATTCAACCTAACGCAAATGAACTGGCTCAGCCTGACGAACTCCAACTGGAGCAGACATGCCATAATACCAACAAATCTATTGATCAAAGGGCTATCGAAGATTTACAGCGTCCAATTCAATTCAAGAATATGGAAGCAATAGCAAATCCTGATAAATATAAGAATTTTATATCAATTTACAACTCAGGCATATTTGAACATTCTTATACACGTTATGAATATGACCACCGCTCAGGGCTTAATTATGAGCCAAAGCAAGTAAATATAAAAAATCTCTATGCAATTATGAATCTGAGTAACACAACCCTTAAATACAGTGATAAAGTATACCCTTTGCTCACAGGGTTATTTGAAAATGGGCATGTATTTCTTATGGCACCTCGTAAAGCCTGTAATATTGTAGAAGATCCAAATAATCCCAACAATGTTTTATTTAAAGGAGATCCATCTGGTTTAAGAGTTGATGCCATTTATTCGGGGAGGACTTTTCAGGAAGTAGAGAATCTAATAAAGACAGTTCATGATAACACTCCACTATCAAACCACATCTCTCATATTCTTGAGCATGAATAGTAAGGCGCTCTGAAGCGCCTGCACCACTTTCATAAACTGGGACAGCCCACTGTCAGTGATGCCGCTGTCTCTCAACACCTCAAATTCCAAAAACTTGGATTCATATAGTTTTAGTCCTAGATTTATACATCCCACTTTCACCACCAAAATAACGTAATCATTTGATTTTGAAGCATATATTCTATTCGAATATATGGTTGGCACGATTTTTAATCGTTTAAAATCAAAATGTTACCAAGGGGTGGTGAAGGTCGGATACATACTTCTTTTGACCATAAAAATGCGATTCCATCGAAGCTGTTTCTAAAAGAGGGGTAAGGAGGCATAACAAATCAATATATCTGATGCACATCTCATATACGGAACGATTGTTCTGTTAACGCCATAATTCGCCATTCTGCCTGACTATTCGCTTTGAGCTGTCTTGCACAGGCAAGATTAAGGCTTATAAAAAAATACGCTGGATTGAACTTTACTTCTGTCAGCGTGGTCAATATTTGTTTAGTCAAATAATCCTAAAAAATTCGATTAGAGGTTCATAAATGCTAACGCTCTCTACTGCCAATAATTCCGTGGCAACTATACCACCACGGAATTCGGAGACTCTTACAATATTTTCACAGTTGAGTAAGGTTGGATTAAAAGCCAATCTCTCAGTTCAAGCTGGATTTGTTACCGCCTTTGCCTGTGATGAAATTCGCCGGAAGCATGAATTGCCTGCCAGGAATTTTGCTTTCGATAACCTGCCTCATGGTCAACGTCTTGAATACATTAAACTCAACGATTTTGGCATTACTGTCCAGGATGTGTTAATCCCGATAGTCATATTTTCTGCCAGTGGTGGCCTGACTGATTTGTATAACCTTGGTACGTCCATAGCTAAATCCATATACAACCGGACATGCAGCTACTTTGCCTGATCTCACAGATAAAAAAATCAATAATTTGTCATTTCAATCGAGGTTATACCGTGGGACCTGTCAACAACTCTGCAATTTCAGCCAATCTGCAAATGCCTCCTGCATTATCACCAATATCATCAGCTGAATTGATTAAAAAAGGCATCTTCTCAGTGTGTACTGGAGTGGCAACCGTCGCTATTTGCAATCAGATCAATGCTTTTTACAGTTCACCCGCCGAGAATTATTTTGCCAAGCGTACGACTCCCGAAGCATACCTTAAGTATCTGGAACTCAAGCAAGATGATTCAATAATTGATGAACAATCACTTGTATTGTCTTTAGTTGTTTTTGGTGCCAGTGTTGGCCATTACAAAATGTACGAAATTGGCAAATATCTACACGACAGGGCATGCAGGTTTTATGATGCTGCAATTCGACAATTGTCTCAGTAATGTTCTCAATATCCACCGTGCCATAGGGGTTGTCGCTGTGGTCGGCTCCGACGCTGAATACCCAGCACTTTCTGTCTGGAAGCTTCATGCCATTGAAATATTGGTTCTCATGAATCACCAGTGTATAAATTATTTCTATTTGTGTGTATTGAGCCAATCCGACTCACTTCAAAAAAATCCGGTTGGACACTTTCTGAACGATTAGACAAAACTACCTTCTGGTCAACCATAAAAAACCTCGTAGATGAATAACCTACGAGGTTTATATGTGGTGGAGGCGGCGGGACTTGAACCCGCGTCCGCCAGCTCTCAGCCTTTGGCTCTACATGCTTAGATCCACCTTTAGTTTTTACACCGTAGCGACCCAGTGGTCGGGGTTCTTCAGTGCGATTCTCACAGGTTTTAACCCGTCAGCCAGAGACCTGCTGATCGTGGCGAGCCCGCTTACGATGACAGTCTGAATACCGGCCAGCAGACGAGCCGGTTAGACTGGAAGCTTCGTAGTGTTAAGTACGATTAAGCAGCGGCTGCTGCAGCTTCAAAGTTGCTATCATTGGCAACTAATAGGTTTGTAGTGTTTTGATTAACGAGAACCACTACGCCCTCGGCATGCACCTCAGGGTTCAATACCGTCGTCGAATCCGAATCGCCCCCAGAGTTAATAGTTATAGAGCATAGAGGCCGATGTCGCAATGGCTGGAGATCATCAGTGGCCATATCACGCTCACGACATGACGAACCAATATGATCCGGTGGTGCAACAGGCCGGGCCATAATCGCAGCTCTGCTGCCCGATGGTGTAGTCATTGCCCAACAGCACTGGCATACGATCAGCGGTTACAAAATGTGCTAAAAATACCCACGGGCATGATGTCCATCAGTGAATTGATATACAAGCCTTGGATACTATAGCTATCTTTGGTGATAACGCTGACTGCGTGAATTTTTCTTTACCTACCAGGGATGTTCACAATTTTCCATGTGAACACTCCTCAGACCTCACTCCACTTTCTCTGCAAGTTGGGTTATGAAAGTTGGCGATTTGTTTTCCAGGGCAATGGCGTATTTATGAAGATTTTTCAGGAAGTGTTTGGAGCCACTCGCTCCGGTAAACCGGTGTATGCCTTCCGGCTCTGTAACCAGCAAGGCATGGAAGTCACCATCCTGACAATGGGCGGTATTATCCAGAGCATTCGTGTGCCGGATAAAGCAGGCAATATGGGCGAAGTCACCCTGGGCTGTGATTCGGTGGCGGATTACGAGCGGTCCAGTGCTTATTTTGGTGCCATTGTTGGCCGTTATGCCAACCGTATCGCCAGGGGAGAATTTGAACTTGAGGGTGAACCGTTTCAGCTGGCCTGCAACAATGCACCAAATCACCTGCATGGTGGCAAGGTTGGGTTTGATCATCACCTGTGGCGGGCAGAGTCCCAGACCAGTGACGACATAAGCACACTGTCCCTTAACTATGAATCAGAAGATGGTGAAGAGGGTTATCCCGGTAACCTGAGTGTCAACGTGATCTACACCCTGAATAACCAGAATGAGCTGGGTATTGAGTATCGGGCAACGACGGACGCCCCCACCGTGGTTAACCTGACCAACCACGCTTATTTCAACCTTAATGGCAGTGACGACTGTCTCAGCCACCGGCTGCTGCTGCACTGCCGCCAGTTCACCCCAACGGATGAAACGTCCATTCCATACGGTGAGATTGAGCCAGTCATTAACACCCCCATGGATTTCACCACTATGAAGCCTATTGGTCAGGATATCGCCCAAGACTTTGTTCAGCTGAAGCAGGCCAGGGGATACGATCATAACTGGGTTATCTGGACGGAGAGGGGGAATGATCGCGCTCTGACACCTGTCGCCCGAGTAGAAGAACCAGACAGTGGTCGTACCCTGGAGGTACTTACCACTCAACCGGGAGTGCAGTTCTATACCGGCAACTATCTGGCAGGTGAGCCTGCACGGGGTGGCAGCCAATATGGTATGCGGGCAGGTTTCTGCCTGGAGACCCAGCATTTTCCGGACTCCCCCAACAGGCTGGAGTTTCCTTCAACCCGGCTGAATCCCGGTGAAACCTATCAGGAAAAAACTATTTTCCGCTTTGGCCTTTTATAAAGGCCCTTTCAGGCCGGAACCACCGGCCTGAAATTATTTTTCCATTTTTTTTCAACGAATCTGTAACATCCCACCGACTTTCCCGTTGTATTGATAAGTCCGCACTTTGCGGTCGGTTAAAAAACGACAGGAGAGTCACCATGACAACAAAAACCAACAAACTGACCAACCTGGTTGCTGCCACCCTGGTTTCCGCTGCATCCGTCACCGTCAGTGCCGATATGACCGGCTCCATCAGCTCTTTGAACCAGGGCTACGAGGGCATTGTGCTGGCGGAAAAACGAGTGGATGAGGGCAAATGTGGTGAAGGCAAATGTGGTGCATCTTCGGCATCGGCCAAAGCGGACGAAGGGAAGTGTGGCGAGGGCAAATGCGGTGGCGACAGTGCCATGAAAGCGGACGAAGGCAAATGCGGTGAAGGCAAGTGCGGCGAATCAGCCAGCAAGGATGAAGAAGGCAAATGCGGCGAAGGCAAGTGCGGAGCCGCCTGATGAAGCCTGTTCCTTCACTCAGCGGTGCAGGCCTTGGCCTGCGCCGGGAGCATCTTCAGAGCCTGGCCAAAAAGGTGCCCTCCTCTGTTCAGTTTCTGGAGATTGCTCCGGAAAACTGGATTAAAGCGCCGCAACAGAGACGCCAGCTGCTGGAGCAGATTCTCGATCAGACACCGCTGGTTTGCCACGGTCTCTCCCTGTCACTGGGTGGTCCGACACCGCTGGATATGAATCTGCTGCGCGATATCAGGGCATTTCTACAGGCGCATCAGGTAGTTCGTTACACCGAACACCTGAGTTACTGCTCTGACCAGGGGCATCTCTATGACCTGATGCCTATTCCCTTTACCAAAGCGGCTTCACATTACGTGGCGGACCGGATAAAACAGACCCAGGACTTTCTGGGTGAGCCCATTGCGGTGGAGAACGTCTCTTACTACTGCGCTCCCGGGCAACAGATGCCGGAAATTGAGTTTATTCATCGGGTTCTGGAACTTGCGGATTGTGAGCTGCTGCTGGATATCAACAATATTTTTGTCAACAGCGTCAATCATGGTTATGACGCAGATACGTTTCTGAGGCAGTTGCCCACTGAGCGTATCAGCTACGGCCATATTGCCGGTCATTATGTTGAGCAGCCGGACCTTATTATCGACAGTCATGGCGCACCAGTTCGCGATGATGTCTGGCAGCTGCTTGGCAAAGCTTACCAATACCACGGCGTTTTCCCAACGCTACTGGAGCGGGACTTTAATATTCCGCCACTGGATAAACTGGTTGAAGAGCTCGATTCCATACACCGGATTCAGCACTCTGTGATGCATCAGCAGAAGGAGTACGCCTGTGGATGATTTCCAGATAGTTCAACAGCAGTTTACCGAGGCTATACGTCATCAGACTGATAATCCATTTGAGCAGATAAAGCCGGAACGCTTTGCCGTTTACTCCCGGCTGATCCGAAACAATATATCTAACTTTGTCAGCCAAGGCTTCCCGGTGTTGAAAAAGTTATTGCCGGAGGAGGCGTTCAATCATCTGGTGGATCGCTTTATTGCCGATCACCCTGCCAGCTCCCCCTACTTTATTGATATCTCCGGGGAGTTTCTGGCCTGGCTTAATACTAATCCAGTGACTGATAAGTCCCACACTCTGCCACCGTTCCTCCGGGAACTGGCCCACTATGAATGGCTGGAAACCCTGTTGCTGGGCAATGAACAGGACGAACCAGCCGCCACAGCAATCGCGGTTTTTTCAGACTGTGAAGATGCACTGATATGGTCGGTTAATGCCGTGGCCGCCGCCTACCAATACCCTGTCCATACCGTCAGCCGTGACTTTCAACCACAGGCCGCTCCCGAACAACCAACCCTGCTGATTGTTTACCGTCAGGAAAATGAAACGCGGTTTCTGACGGTGGATGCACTGGCCTGGCAGCTTTTTCAAACTGCCTCCACCCTGGATCAGCCGGTGAACCGGGAGCAGCTTATCAAACAGACATTGCAACATCTGACGACGGCTGAGCGAACCCGGGTCAAGCCTTATGCTGAGCAGGCATTGATGCGTTTTTATCAACTGGGTTTGATTGTGGGAAGGCTTTAAAGCAAGAATAATATTCGACAGTTATGACTAAAAAACCCAGGGGCACTCTACCCCTGGGAGCCTGACCGAGAATAGCGCCCGTAGCGAGGATGGCAGAAAATTGAGGATAAAAATTCGGTTTTGTGAGGTGAATAGCGGGGCTATTTGCCGAACAAAAGCGGATTTTTAGACCAATTTGCTGCCACCGCACGACTGCATGGATGCAGGAGCTAGGGCAACGCAGGAGCAGTTGCCGCGTAGGGCAGTCTATTCTCGGTCAGGCTCCCAGGGTGAACCGTTAATTTTATCCATGACCGACTTCACTTCATCATCAGACGCCGGTTCACTGACGGAGTGCTCTGCCAGCTTTTTAATGGCGGCAAACTGTTTGAGAAAACGTCGGCAATGGTGGCACATGATCAAATGCATTCGCATACTCAGACGCTGTTGCCAGTTCAGCTCGTCATCCTGAAGCTGACCCGCCATTTGCTCGATATCCCGACATTTCAACATCGGCCTGTCTCCTGAAACTGTTCAATACCGGAATACAGCGTTGCCCGCGCCCGGTGCAGCAGAACCCTGACATTGGCTGCGGACTCACCGATAAAACCGGAAATATCATCCAGTGACATCTGGCTGAAATCTTTCAAGCCAAACACCAGACGCTGCTTCTCCGGCAACATGGTGATCTTATGGTTCAGGCAGTCCATCAGTTCCCGTTTATCCAATAGCGCCCCCGGCCCATCGATGTGCCAGTTGGAAGGCGGCTGTTGCCAATGGCCATCTTCTTTAAAACGATGGGCCAGCGGCGCTTCTTCCGGAGCATCGGACAGCAGCTCACGTTTCTGCCGACGATAGCGGGAACGGGCTTCATTGGCGGTAATGGTCAGCAACCATCCCTTGAAACTGCCTCTGGGCTGCCATTGAGGCAGTTTCTGATGCACCGTCAACCAGGCTTCCTGGACAATCTCATCGGCATCACTTTCGCCCACAATCGGCAGGGCAACGAAGCGCATCAAGCGATAGTAATGCTTCACCAGCACTGTAAACGCCTGCTGATCACCATTTTGTGCCTGTTTTATTATTAACGCTTCATCGTCCATATCGTTACAAACCCGGAATGAAAAAATGACCTGCACACTGTAACAATCCCACGGCTGAAACGTTGAGTGAATAACTCAATAAGAACATCCAGGGAATCAGCCATGAATAAGATCCTGTCACTCTACCAAAAAACAGCAGGTTACCTCCATCACGCTGATGGGCTTCCATTGCTGGCCCTGCGTCTGTACCTTGCCCCCATTTTCTGGATTGCCGGCACCAACAAACTGGCGCACTTTGACGATATTGTGGTGTGGTTTGAGCATGGACTGGCCCTCCCCTTCCCCTGGCTGATGGCAGCACTGGCGACCTGGACAGAGATTATCGGCGCTGTGCTGCTGGTGGCCGGCCTGGGCATTCGGTTGATTTCAGTCCCATTGATCATCACTATGCTGGTGGCTATTTTCGCGGTGCACTGGCCCCATGGCTGGCAGGCCATTGCTGACCCGGGCAGCTTTGCTGCCAATGAACACGCCGCTGAAGCAACCCAAAGACTGAATGGGTTTCTGGGCTGGCTGAAGTCAAACCATCCCGGCCGCTACCACTATATTACCGAGTTTGGCAAGCCGGTGATTCTGAACAATGGCATTGAGTTTGCCGCCACCTACCTGGTGATGTTGCTGGTGCTGGTTTTCCAGGGAGCCGGACGTTATGTCAGTCTGGATTATTTTGCCGGAAGGAAACTGCTGAACAAATAACGATCAGAAACGTCAGACAAGCGCTGACGTTTTTATCCTTTGTCATGCCAGTGGAAATACCCGGTCAATGTCTTCTGATAGAAAAGGCCGCCCTTTAGCGTTCACTGATGTACCAATAACCAGCGCATCGATGGCCAGCCTGTTATCCCGTTTCCGGAAGATTTTCTGTTTAAAACCAAATTTCAGTTTGGAAAGTCGCACGGGTTCTACTTCTACATAAAACTCGTCCCCGGGTACCAGCGACATTTTGTAATCCATCTCACTTCTCAGCACCACCAGATGAATTTTCTCTGCAGCCAGCCTGGCAAAGTCGATAGCGTTAGCGTGCAGAAACTCATGCCGTGCATGCTCCAGATAATTGAAATAGACACTGTTGTTGACGATTCCCTGCAGGTCGCACTCATAGTCGCGAACCTTCATCTCCAGACGGAATGACATGCTTTACTCCCTCGATCAATCGCTTGAAATGGATCACATCATCAGTGTATGGCGAGACTATGGCTTCTCATCTATTTTTACACAAGCTTACGGGGATATGAGTTGCTCAATTGACAATAAATCCGCTCATTGGCCTAAAAAACCGGGATTGTAACCCTGATTACCCAAAGGCCTCTGATGTGCAACATGAAATGTTAAACAATAAAAACTGTCCATCGAAAATACCCAATGAAATCAAGAGCCACTGATTATTTAATATTCCTGTTAATCACATCCATTACCACAAGTCTTAATGCTGACGCAGGCATGGAGATCACCAACACTTATCAGCTGATACATGATCACCTGGCAAAAATCCACTCCGCAGATAAATACAAAAACGCCATAAACTCGCGTAACCAGAAACAGGAGTTACCTGAAATTCTTCTGTCCCCGGGAGAAAGACGCAGCATTCTTTTGCAAAATTTTTCCCGTACTCATAAAACGGGCAACGAGATAATGACCCATCATGCCGTTAAAGACCTGCATATTCTCAGTGGCACCGTACAAAACCCCGGACATAGCCTGCTCGGCAATTTAGGCTCTCCGATGACGGTCGCTGGTGAAATTATGCTGGCCAACCTGCTGATATCCCCAATTACGGATATAGAGGTTCTTGAAAAACGCCAAAACGCACTTCAATACTTGCTGGATCACCCCAAAGTCATCTTTCAGATTGAGGAGCAACTGATCCGCTATGCCGCGGATGAAGATGGACTCATTGCCCTGCTCGACCCTTCTGATGCCGTGAACAGCCCCCATTTTGATGAGATTGATTACCAGACATACATTCCGGGGCTCACCTCCGATGCCTTCTATGAAGAGATTGCCCGCCGATTAAACGACATCATTAGTGTTATGAGTGCATTGAATGTACCTATCGGCCTGATCGGGTCGACGCTGCTTGGCAAGTTTGACTCGCAATACGGGATTATTCATGGGCTTCTCAATTCAGCCATCAACCTGCCAGCCAATATGAACCTGGCCATCTCTGAAATGCACGATCACTTTCAGGGGCTTCCACCACCGGTCAAAATTTTCACCTTCGGTAGCTTTGCGGTACTGCAAATGATCGCCATTTATCAATCATACTGGCTCTTTCAGGATAATCGGGCCGCTTACACGTTTGTCATGGAGCGCAGCCGCAGACCCGGAAGAGCATTGGCCAGCGCCAGAGAACTAAAGCAACTGGCCCGGCATCACCCGGCCCTTGAGGATATTCTGGACCATGACAGCGGCTTCCTGAAATTTCGCAATTCCACCCAGATTCAGGAGATAGCCACACTGTTAAACGATGCGCCAGAGAAAACACCCGACACACTCACCTATCTGGTAACCAACATGGGACGCTACAAAAGAAGCCTGATGCTGCTGCGCCGAAACCACATCCCACTGATCAGGATTATGCAGGCCACCGGTGAGATTGATGCCTGGCTGACCGTTGCCAAGCTGCTGCGGTCGTCTTCTTACCGGGAAAATAATCCGTTGTGCTTTGCACAATATCAAGTATCAGCACAACCGGGTATCGAGCTTCAGGGCTTCTGGAACCCTCTGCTCTCCCCTGCCATTGCGGTTTCCAATGACCTTGCCGCCAACCACGCCATAGCACCGACCAATATCATTATTACCGGGCCGAATGCTGCAGGAAAATCCAATGCCATGATTGCTGCTGCACTCAACGTCATTATGGCGCAGACACTGGGTATATCTCCGGCTGCGTCCTTTAAACTGACACCATTTTCCTTTATTCATACCGTCATTGAGCCTGAAATGATTACTGGCGTTTCCAGTTTCAGCGCAGAATCAAAACGCGCTATCAAGCTGCTGGAGGCATTACGCGCATTGGAGACTGGTCAGTTCAGCATTGCTTTTCTGGATGAAATTTTCAGCAATACCAGCCCTGAAGAAGGGGAGATCGGTGCACTCACCTATATAAAATCGATTGGCGATTTACCCGGGACGATCAGCATTTCTTCTACCCACTATGCCCGGCTGGCCTCACTGGCTGATCAGTTCCCGGACAGGTTTCAAAATCTTCATGTCAGCGCTGAGATCAACAGTGAAGGCCGCCTGCACTATGATTATGTCCTGAAACCCGGCTTCTCAACCCAGAACGTTGCCTTCCATATTCTCAAAGAGGAAGGCGTCCAGGAGGACTTTCTTGAAATTCTTCAAGATCTTCTTGATGTTCCCGGGGAGACGTTCCCGGAAACATCAGAAACTTTAATGCCTCTGCTTCCTGGGCCAGACCAGACTGAACCGGGCTCCCCCCAGGGGACTGTGGCTGACCAGCGCCCGCCCCCCATGCCAGTACATAATCCGCCGGACGATTGAGAGCCCCAGACCATAGCCTCCTGACTTGCGTGTTCTGCTGTCGTCCAGTCGGGAAAAAGCAGAAAATACCCGTTCCCACTGCTCTTCCGGAATCCCGGCCCCGTCATCATCCACATCAATACGACAAGTGTCCTGGGTGGATGAAAAACGCACCTGAACTTTACTGTCCGCATAGCGACAGGCATTGCCTACCAGGTTCTGTATCGCCCGATGAATATAGCGCCGGTCAATTTCGACAAACCGCCTCGGGTTTAACACATTGCAGGGAATATGCTCGATCTCAACCCGGTTCTGTAATCTGAGATGCTCGCCAACCACCTGGGCCACTACTTTATCAACGTCATGACGTTTCAAACGGAGGGTCGGGGTTCCCTGCTCCAGGTTGGCATAGGTCAGAAACTCATCCACCAGATGATCCAGTTCCTGGATATCCTGGTCCATGCCCTCCAGCTGGGCCTCCCGCGCTTCCTGTGTTCTGGCATCGGCAATCAAATCCAGGCCAAAGCGCAACCTTGCTACGGGGGTTCTTAATTCATGGGATACGCCATGAATCATCTCTTTTTGCAGACTCAGCAGACGCTGAATATGGTCGGCCATGGCATTAAACGCCATGGCCAGGCGACCAATGGAATCCGCCCCGCCAACATTAACCCGTACTTCAAAGTCTCCCCGGCTAAAGCGTGTCGCCGCTCTTTCCAGTTTTCGCAGCCGCTTCTCCATTCCCCTGACCAGGATATAGATGGCAAGGCTCAGAGAGATCAAGACGAACAGCCCCAGGGTCAGGATCAGTTTAAAAGGATAAGGGTTCAGTAATTTCAATGGACCAAGATGGAGTATCTGATCACTGTCCTTCATCTGGGCATAGAGCTGGAGCGATTCATCCCTGATGTTCAACACAGTCACAATACTGCCCTGCTGCAACTGGGTGTTTTGCAGGGGCGTTAACGACGTAGCGGAGTGAACAATGGACACAGGAAAGCTCAGCGATTCTCCGGATCGCTGAGCCAATACCGTCACTCGCTCATCCGCAGAGTAATGGCTGAGCAGGTGTCTGAGAAAAACAATGGTACCACTTGCCATTTGTTCAGATATCTCCGCCACCCGTCCCTGCAACAACCACCGGTCATCAATCAAGGCGGTAATAACTGCGGCCTTTTCCGTCAGCATCTGAACATCAATCCCCCCTAAAGAGAGCTGCTCAATCTCTTTAGGTGTGAAGTCGGATCGCTCCAAAGGCAACATTGAAAAAGGAATCGACAGTTTATGTCCCCACTCTCCCAGCCACTTATGCCGCTGCTCTTCTGGCATGGCGGCCAGTACTTCAGAGACGAGACGGAAGGTCCCTCGGGCCATATCTTCCCGGTACTCGGCCAATCGAACACCATTGACAATAGTGACCACTATGCCAGACAGCACTGAGACCAGAACCAGGGAAAACAGCAGGCCGCCATAGATACGAAGAAAAATACTGCTCATGACGCTATGCCAGCAACTTACTCATTTGTCACATGCTCTTCACAAAAAGATACCCTTTACTGCGCACCGTCTTGATCAGACGAGGGTGCATCGGGTCGTCGCCAATTTTGGGGCGAATGCGTGAAACCCTGACATCGATGGAACGGTCCTGACCGTCGTATTCAATCCCGCGCAACTGGGCAAAGATCTCTTCCCGGCTCAACACCCGGCCAGCATTTGAACAGAGCAGCCAGAGCAGATCAAATTCAGCGCTGGTGAGGTCGACGCTCTGGTCATCCAGCCAGGCCTCACGCATGGAGTTATCAACCACCAGCGCGCCAAAGCGAAGGCTATTCTGCACTTCCGGCTCGTCTTCTAACGGTGCCGAGCCCCTTCTCAGCAGGGCTCTTATACGGGCAAGCAATACTCTTGGACGGACCGGTTTGGCAACATAATCATCCGCACCCATTTCCAGCCCCAGCACTTCGTCAAGGTCATCGGTGCGGGCAGTCAGCATCAGTATCTGACCATGATACTGGCCTCGCACCCGGCGACAGATGGACACCCCATCTTCCCCCGGCAGCATCAGATCCAGTACCACCAGATCGGGGCGCTCACTCAAAATACGTTCAACGGCCTTACCACCATCACCTTCCACCGACACCTGAAGGCCATTATTTTCAAGATACTCACGGGTCAGGGTTGCCAGACGCTCATCATCCTCAACAATCAGGATGCGACCCGTTTCTGCATTATCCAAAGCCATTGTTTTACACCCCAGGGTTTAAGAGACGAAATATTGAAAGCGGCAAAAAACCGGCACTTCACTGGCAATCTGATGGTTTATGGGCCGTAGATGTTACACTACCGACGATCGAACGTCCTCCCCGGAACCGGAGCAGGCCCAAACATTTCTGAATCAACGTCCGGAAGCCAGAGTATTCATGATTTTTTTCTCCGAAGCGGACTCAGAATATTTTTTTATTTTGACAAAATCCCATCTTGAGCTTGCAAACTTCTCGTTCTGTCTGAAAAAGTTACCCGGGAGTTAGTGGGCACCAACACCGAAAGAAATCCACATCTTATCCACAGCAACCCCCCGCTTTTATCGGCTTGAATTTCTCCCGACTGCGCATTATCTTGTGTAGATAAACGGCCGCTACACTATATATGGTACCCCTCGCTGCTGAGTAACACATTGCCGCCTGAGCAACCCGGCATACCGGAAATGCCTCAGGCAACAGTCCAGCCAAACAGCGGATTTACTGTTGGCAGCAGCACATAACGGAAGAGCGGACGGTAATCAGGGAAGAATGCTTATACAGATTGTCAGCTGCGCGGCCTCGCGGTTCCGCCGCTACAGCCTGTCTCGCAGAGGCGGGGATCTGACTCATCAGGTATATCCCGGACAGATTCATAGTCTCACAGCCACCGCAGTGTACAGTGGCTGGCGATAAGACAGTGATGGACAGCACGTGCAGTAATACTGTCTGCTGGTCTGACCGGGCCATGAAGCGTGCTGCAAGGTCATTGATAGCCGCGCTTGATCAAGCGTGTTCATTGAATACACAGGTAAGGGCTGAATGAATAAAAATATCCTGGTCACCAAGCGTGACGGAGATAAGGAACAACTGGATCTTGAGAAGATCCATAAAGTGATTACATGGGCAGCCGAGGGCCTGGACAACGTCTCCGTTTCTGAAGTTGAACTTAAGTCTCACATACAGTTCTACGATGGCATCAAGACCACGGATATCCATGAAACACTGATCAAATCCGCTGCCGACCTGATTTCGGCCCAGGCTCCAGACTATCAGTATCTGGCTGCCCGCCTGGCCATCTTCCACCTGCGGAAAAAGGCCTACGGCCAGTTTGAACCGCCCGGGCTGTATAGCCATGTGGTCAAACTGGTGGAGATGAAGAAGTATGACCAGCACCTCCTGACGGACTACAGTGAAGCTGAGTTTGATCAGATGGAACGCTTTATTGATCACCGCCGGGATATGAACTTCAGCTATGCGGCGGTCAAGCAACTTGAGGGCAAATACCTGGTGCAAAACCGGGTAACCGGCGAGTACTACGAGAGCCCCCAGATTCTGTACATGCTCATTGGTGCCTGCCTGTTTGCACAATACCCGAAAGAGACTCGCCTGGATTTCATTGAGCGTTTCTACCATGCGGTGTCCACCTTCAGACTCTCTCTGCCCACCCCGATCATGTCCGGGGTACGTACACCTACCCGTCAGTTCAGCTCTTGCGTACTAATTGAATGCGGGGACTCACTGGACTCCATCAATGCCACGTCCAGCGCTATTGTTAAATACGTCAGCCAGCGGGCGGGGATTGGTATCAACGCCGGTAATATTCGCGCCCTGGGCAGCCCGATCCGTGGGGGAGAAGCCTTCCATACCGGCTGTATCCCTTTCTACAAGCACTTCCAGACGGCCGTAAAATCGTGCTCTCAAGGTGGTGTTCGCGGTGGCGCAGCGACCCTCTTCTACCCGATCTGGCACCTGGAAGTTGAAAACCTGCTGGTTCTGAAAAACAACCGGGGGGTGGATGATAACCGCGTTCGCCACCTCGACTATGGCGTGCAGTTTAACAAGCTGATGTACCAGCGCCTGATCGAAGGCGGTAATATCACCCTCTTTTCACCCAGCGATGTGCCGGGACTTTATGATGCGTTCTTTGCTGACCAGGAAGCGTTTGAAAGGCTCTATAAGCAATATGAGCAGGACAGCAGCATCCGTAAGACCACGCTGAAGGCGATTGAACTCTTTTCACTGTTTGCCTCCGAGCGGGCCAGTACCGGGCGGATCTACCTGCAAAACGTCGATCACTGCAATACCCACAGCCCATTTGATCCGGCAGTGGCCCCGGTTCGCCAGAGTAACCTGTGCCTGGAAATTGCCCTGCCCACCAAACCCCTGGATCATATCCATGACGAAGAGGGCGAGATTGCCCTGTGCACCCTGGCCGCATTTAACCTGGGTGCCCTGAAGGATCTGGCAGAACTGGAAGAGTTGTCAGAACTGATTGTGCGTGCCCTCGACAGCCTGCTGGACTACCAGGACTACCCGGTTGCTGCTGCTTACAACTCAACCATGGGACGGCGTCCCCTGGGTGTCGGGGTGATTAACTTCGCCAACTACCTGGCCAAAAACAATGTCCGGTATTCGGATGGCTCCGCCAATGGCCTGACCCACCGCACCTTTGAAGCCATTCAATACTACCTGTTGAAAGCGTCAAACAAGCTGGCCAGAGAGAAAGGCACCTGCTCCAAATTCAATGAGACCACGTATGCCAAGGGTATCTTACCTATCGATACCTACAAACGTGACCTTGATACGGTTTGTGAAGAGTCCCTGCATCTTGACTGGGAAAGCTTGCGTGAGGAGATCAAGTCGTTCGGCCTGCGCAACTCAACACTGACCGCCCTGATGCCATCCGAGACATCATCCCAGATCAGTAACGCCACCAACGGTATTGAGCCGCCCCGGGGCTTTGTCAGCGTTAAGGCCAGCAAAGATGGCATTCTCAAGCAGGTTGTTCCTGATTTCGTCGAGCTTAAGGATCGTTATGAACTGCTCTGGAACATCCCGAACAACGATGGCTACCTTCAGCTGGTTGCCATCATGCAGAAGTTTGTCGACCAGACGATCTCAGCCAACACCAACTATGATCCCGGTCTCTTTGAAGGCGGCAAAGTTCCGATGAAGCTGCTGCTGAAAGACCTGCTGACCGCTTACAAACTGGGCGTAAAAACACTGTATTACCACAATACCCGTGATGGTGCCGCTGACGCTCAGAATGACATGGATGATGACTGCGCAGGGGGGGCCTGCAAAATCTGATGAACATCCCTTGTCAGAACTATTGATCAATAGCGAACAGCAATCCTGTCTATAGCGCAAATGCTTATAGATAAATAACGCGGTTCGCATCACTCTAGGAGCCTGTCGGACTTAAGACTGTCCTACTGCGGTTGCGATAAATTGGTCTAAAAATTCCTGCTTCTTCGTCAAATAGCCCCGCTATTCTCCTCAGAAGCAGAAATTTTTATCCTCAATTTCTCGCAATCCTCGCTACGGACCCTTAAGTCCGACAGGCTCCCAGGCCAGCAAACCATACGCGGAAACCACTGAATTGGGGCAAATCGAACAATGACATACACCACATTTAACCGGGAACACTTCAATGCTACTCAGGAGCCCATGTTCTTTGGCCGTAATGTCAATGTATCCCGTTATGATGTCCAGAAATACCCGATCTTTGAGAAGCTGATTGAGAAGCAGCTCTCCTTTTTCTGGCGTCCTGAGGAGGTGGACCTCTCAACCGATCGCCGTGACTTTGCTGCGCTTCCCGATCATGAAAGGCACATCTTTCTCAGCAACCTGAAATACCAGACCCTACTGGACTCGGTGCAGGGCCGCTCACCGAACGTTGCCCTGCTGCCTATTGTTTCCCTGCCGGAACTGGAAACCTGGATCGAAACCTGGGCCTTCAGTGAGACCATCCACTCCCGTTCCTATACCCATATTATCCGCAATATCGTCACCGAACCGGCCCGTATCTTCGACGATATCGTGACCAATGAGGCGATTACCAAACGCGCCCGGGACATCACCCGCTACTACGACGCCCTGATCGAAGGTGTCAGCCTTTACCATCAGCTGGGTGAAGGTAAACACACCGTTAACGGCGAAGAAATCAACATCAGCATTACCGACCTGAAGCGCAGGCTCTACCTCACTGTGGTGTCTGTGAACGTATTGGAAGCGATCCGTTTTTACGTCAGTTTTGCCTGCAGCTTTGCCTTTGCCGAGCGCTCCACAATGGAGGGCAATGCCAAAATCATCAAATTGATCGCCCGCGATGAAGCTCTTCACCTGACCGGCACCCAGCATATCCTGCAACTGCTGGCCGATGGCAAAGATGACCCGGAAATGGCAGTGATTGCCCGTGAGCTGAAAGACCAGGCCAGGCAGATTTTTATCGACGCGGCAGAACAGGAAAAAGACTGGGCAGACTACCTGTTCCGTGATGGCTCCATGATTGGCCTGAACCGGGACATTCTTGGCCAGTACGTTGAATACATCACCAACCAGCGGATGGTTGCCGTCGGCTTTGAACCGGCGTTTGCCATCAAACAGAACCCTCTGCCCTGGATGAACAGCTGGCTTAACAGCGACAACGTTCAGGTTGCGCCTCAGGAGGTGGAGGTCAGCTCCTACCTGGTTGGACAAATAGACAGCGAAGTGCAGTCCGAAGATTTCAGCAACTTTTCGCTATAAGTCCTGCATTAAAAAACAGTGTAAGCAGTTCCGATACCCAACGTCCCATAGCCAGGCCTGTTTCAAGCCTGGCTGATACAGGCGAAACACCATGGCTCATATTGTTAAGATTCTTGAAGGCTTCAGCTTTATTCCCCGCAAAGAGCTGACGCTTCTGGAAGCCCTTGAGCAGGAAAACGTCGACATGGAGTATCAATGCCGTGAAGGGTTTTGTGGCAGCTGCCAGGTCACCCTTGTTGATGGTGAAGTCACCTATACCACCGACCCCATCGCCTTTATTCCGGAAGGAAAAATACTGACCTGCTGCTGCCAGCTGAACAGTGACGTCACCATTGAAATCCCGGGCGGGTGCAAAATGAAGAAACACAACTTGTAAGCCTGTTATTCCACCCTCATCAGCGGATCAGGCGCTTTGATTAATCCCCTCACACCTTTAAATTTGAACGTTAGCCTCTTTTTCTGGTCATAGTTATTAACCTCTGGTTTTATATTGGTCAGGAAAGCCCCATGCACCCTAACTCTATACGCCTAATCATTGCAGTCCCCTTACTGCTGAGCATTCTCAGTTTGTTCGCTATTGCTGACGCCACGCCACAGGCGTCTGGCATCACCGCTGAATGGACTGCGCCGCCACCCGCCAATTCCGGCATGGAGCCTGAACAAACGCCCGAATCCAATGAAAACGATCAACAGCAAACCGTTCAAAAAAGAACCGTAGACTACCGGGCCACCACTGAACTGCTATTGGAGCGTTACCCCTATGCCTTGATGAGCTATTTTTCCGAAATGGACGCAATCCTGACCTCCGATGATCCGGAAAAACAGATATTTGCTATTTTCAGGCTCTCTTACCTGGGCTCCAGACAGTTTCTATTCGTGGCGGACCCGGAAGCCATCCCTGAGCAATGGCAGCCCCATTTTACCAGCACCGCCGAGGAGAAACGAAAATCTGGCCAGACCCGCCACCAGATAATCGGCCAGGTCACTATCCCGGACTCGAACATCAAGGTCAGGGTATTTAAACTGACTGAAGACCCTTCATCCAACGCCCAGACCAAGAGCAAGATCGTTCTGGCCCTGGCCGGTGAAAAGTCCGATGAGGCTGTCCAATGCCTGGTTACCCAATCAAAACCCGCTCACCCCGGCAGCTCTCCCTGCTCTCTTGCGGTAAAACAGCTGCAGGATATCAGCGATCTCGCTGATTCCCTGAAAGATATGTATCCGGACCATTCAGTGGAGATAACCGGTTACTCCTTCAGCGGCGCTATTGCCCAGGCCGCCATGTCAATATCCGAGACCATTGAGCAAGCCTACATTTTCAACAGCTACGGTATTCACCCAAGCTGGTTGGCAGGTATGCCCGACAGCCGATTGGCCAGAATTCATCACTCCTATGTTGAAGGCAGCTTTCTTCATGGACAGGACTATAATCCGCTCAGCCGATATTCCCGATGGAAACTGCCGCCGAACAAGGTGGTGGTTGCCGGGATGAAGATTCCTTCCAGCGGGCTTGAAACCAACATACGACATATCTACCAGCTGAACCATCATGACAGCTGGCTGGACACCTTTTATAACTTTGTCACCAGCATCTGGATCTTACACTCCAAAGAGTCGGTTCTAAGGGCATTTGAGGCAAGTTTAAAGCTTGATCTCCCCTGGTAATTTCTTCAGACAAGAGCGTGAGCGGGACTGGCCAGTCTCCGGTCAGGCCGCCGCCCCTGGCCAGAACACTGAAATCCCTTGACCAACGACAGTTGAAGTGTAAAATGCCATACAATTTGTCAACCGGACTGCTTTTACCCAACAAAGAAGCTGACTGATTGACCAAAAAGAGTTAACCTGAACGACACTCACCCGGGATAAGGTTTCGATGACACTGCACATGAACCGTCAGTCAATCAAAAGAACAAGCAGAATCCTTATTACTGGTGCTAACCACTTTATCTGTATTGCAAAATAAAGCCCCTTGATCCAGGGGCTTTTTTTTGACTTGAAAATGACCAAAGGCGACAGGTATTACCCCCATGGGAAACAGGTTCTTTAACAGGAACATTATCTCCATAGCCGACCTTACCCGGGAAGATATGGAACAGATTCTTGCAGTGGCAGCTGAACTCAAACACACGCCACGCCCCGGTCTATTGCAGGGCAAAGTGATTGCCAGCTGTTTTTTTGAGGCATCCACCCGCACACGCCTCTCGTTTGAAACAGCCGTTCAGAGGTTAGGCGGCACCCTGATTGGTTTTGCTGACGGTGGCAACACCTCTGCCAAAAAAGGGGAAACCCTCGCGGACTCCATCAAAATCATCAGCTCCTATACCGATGCGGTGGTGATGCGCCACCCTCAGGAAGGTGCTGCCCGGCTGGCCTCGGAATTCTCCAGTGTCCCCATTATCAATGGCGGCGACGGCTCCAACCAGCACCCAACCCAAACCCTGCTGGACCTGTTTAGTATTCGCGAGTGCCAGGGTCGACTGGATAACCTGAAAGTCACCTTTGTCGGTGACCTGAAATATGGCCGGACGGTGCACTCCCTGGCCCAGGCCCTGACCCACTTTAACGCAGAATTTAATTTTATTGCCCCGGATGCACTGGCAATGCCGGACTACCTCCTGCAGGAACTGGATGAAAAAGGCATTCGGTGGCGTCGGGCGGAAAGCATCGAAGAAGTGGTTACCGATACAGATATCATCTACATGACCCGGGTTCAGAAAGAGCGATTCGATGAAACCGAGTATAAGCACATCGCCTCAAACTATGTACTGACCAATGAAACCCTGAAACAGGCACCCGCACACCTGAAAGTACTGCACCCGTTGCCAAGGGTTGATGAGATAGCCGTTGAAGTCGATCAAACCCCCCATGCCTATTACTTTGAACAGGCCCGAAACGGGGTATTTGCCCGTCAGGCGCTGTTGGCCCTGATTCTCAATGAATCCTTTGATGACCAGATGTGAGGAATGATCGATGAGTAACAAACTTCAGGTTGAAGCCATCTGCCAGGGCACTGTCATCGACCATATTCCGGCGGGACAGGGGGTAAAAATCCTTGACCGTCTTCATCTGCTGAACAGTGAAGCACGTATTACCGTGGGCTTTAATTTGCCCAGTAAAGCCCGGGGCTTCAAAGATATTATAAAAGTCGAGGGACGGATGTTTACCGAACAGGAGGCCAATGAACTGGCACTGTTCGCACCCAGCGCAACCATCAACGTGATTGATGATTACCGGGTGGTGGATAAGTTCACCATGGCCATTCCGAAAACGCTGAGAGCCGCGTTTGCCTGCCCCAACTCTAACTGCATTACGCATAATGAACCGGTGGCAAGCTATTTCTACCTGCGTCAGAAAAGTCATGATATCCAGCTGAAGTGCCACTATTGCGAAAAATCCTTCAGCAAGGAAATTGTGGCAGAACTCAGATAACGGCAAGAGGGCGTTCAATGGCAGATAAAGAGCGCCTTCTATTTCCGGCCTGATCAAACAACTGATTGAAATAAAAAATAAAATCCTTCCTTTCCCACCAATGTCTAACTTCCAGACACGGCATCTCTACCTATTATTAAATTTTCAGCCAGATGGTGGGTGACAACTATGAGTTCTTGTCCAATATCTAATTTTATCGGTAATCGCTGCATGCCAGACCCTGTAAGAGCGGAGTCTGTTGGGGAAAAGAACCAGAAATTTGCTGAAGAAGCCAGCTTTTTCACCGCCTTGTTCAAAAATCTCACGGTACGACCAGTGCCTGATCCTGGCTTGATGATGGTTCTTAACAAGCAGTGGCTGGAAAGGAAAAAAAGAAAAGTGTCCAAAAAAGGCAAGTCTGAACAATTGTGGCTGGGCAAGCGGGCGGATGATGAGCCATCTGGCGAGTGGGGAAAATTCGAGGACGATTGACCAGACCGTGTTAACTGCACGGCATCCCATTTAGCCGTCGCCGGATTTGCCTGGTGGAAAGACACTATTTCCATGATTCGCGCGAATCCGTACAGTTCGTTTGATTTGTCCATTAAATCGGCGCGATAATACGCCATGTCATTTACCGTGAAGATCCTCTCAAGGTTGCTCTCACGCTATACCATACCCACTCCCACCGTAAAGTGGGCATGGTATTAACCAGCTAACTTCTTCCTCGCCCATCTCTGCGACGATCAGGATAAAGATTGTATCCTTATAGCTGGCTCACCCGGCTGCCAATTGGTAAAGCCATTGTTCAGGACTGAAAGGAACGAGATTAAGGCATTGAGTGGTTTTCTAGGATTTTTTAAGAAAAGCAGCGCGAGTAAAGACGCTTCCCCTGAAAAAGGGAAGAAAGCGCTTTCCGGCAGCAAAAAACAGGCTGCGCATTCCAGAAACAACGTCAAATCATCAAAGCGTCCGAAGCGGACAAGCAGCAGAAAGTCAGACCGTCCTGCCCGGGCTCAGGAAAGCTGGAGTATTGATCAGTTCCAGGTAGCGCCTGACCCTGAAAAGACCCGCTTTCATGATTTTGCCCTGCCCGGCGAACTGATGCATGCGATTGCTGACCAGGGCTTCAAGTACTGCACACCAATTCAGGCAGAGGTGCTGGGCAGCACTCTGGCGGGTCGGGATGCGATCGGCAAGGCTCAGACGGGAACCGGTAAAACGGCAGCATTTCTGATCAGCACGATCAAGCAGCTGATTGACACCCCGGCACCGGATACCCGCTACCTGGGCGAGCCACGCGCGGTCATTATCGCCCCTACACGGGAGCTGGCGTTGCAGATCGGTAAGGACGCTGAAGCCCTGACCCAATACCTGCCGCTGCACGTTGTCACCGTGGTGGGTGGTATGGATTATGAGAAACAGCGTAAACGTATCGGCGAAAATTATGTGGATATTCTCGTTGCCACGCCCGGGCGCCTGCTGGACTACTGTGAGCGTAAAGACCTGTTTCTGGACCTGGTTGAAGTCATGGTGATCGACGAAGCAGACCGCATGCTGGACATGGGCTTTATCCCGCAGGTACGGCGTATTATCCGCATGACGCCAAGACCGGGAGACCGTCAGACGCTGCTATTCTCGGCAACATTCACAGATGATGTATTAAGGCTTGGAGAACAGTGGACCTGGAACCCGGTAAAGGTTGAGATTGAGCCTGACAGTGTGGCCACCGACACGGTGGAGCAAAAGGTTTACATTCTCTCATCGGAACAGAAGTTTCCCCTGCTGGTAAACCTGATTAACCATCACCAGCTGGAAAAAGTCATTGTTTTCACCAATCGCAGGGACCAAACCCGCAAGCTGACCGAACAGCTGCAAAAGGTTGGGATCAGGGCAGACCAAATCTCCGGCGAAGTTCCCCAGAACAAGCGCCTCAGGACTCTGGAAGATTTCCGCTCCGGAAAAATTTCAGTACTGGTGGCTACCGATGTTGCTGGCCGGGGCATCCACATTGACGGAATCAGCCATGTGATCAACTACAACCTGCCTGAAGACCCTGATGACTACGTCCACAGGATTGGCAGAACCGGGAGAGCGGGGGCGAGCGGAACCAGCATCAGCTTTGCCTGTGAAGATGATTCGTTTCTGATTCCGGATCTTGAAGCGCTGCTCGGGGATAAACTGAAGAAGGACTACCCACCGGAACAGCTTCTTGTTGACCCCAGAAACAGTAGGCACCGATAAGCTAACAGAGCAGGCGAATGCTAACGATTCGCCTGCTGACATGGGAGAGAACAGTAATAATCAAAAGAAATATCGATCAAAAAAACAGTAAAATTTTTATAAAAAAATACGATATATCCTTTCAAGCATAAGAGTAAAACACATTCACTTAAACCCTTTAGGAGGAGAAAAAAATTTTTTTATTCTTCATCGAAATTTAGCCTTGCCGGATTAACGCTTTTCGATAAGAATCAAATATGAGTAACCCAAAAACAGACAAGGGAGCTGCCTATGGGACATGCCCTGGAAACCAGGCCAGAAAACTCACCCATCACAACCACCTACATACTGGACAGTAACGTCCTGATTCACGACCCTAACTCTATCCTCAACTTTGAAGAACATCAGGTAATCATTCCCATCACCGTTCTGGAAGAACTGGACAAACTCAAGAACGGCAAACAAACCATAGCCGCCGACTGTCGTCAGGCCATACGACTGATTGATAATATTCTGGGTACTGCAACACCTGCGGAGATAGAGCAGGGAGTCCCTATCCAGAGAAGCCACAGCAAGGAAACATCCGGCACACTCTCCATCATGATGAGTCATGCCGACGATAAAATCACCACACTCCCCAGCAGTAATAACGACAACCAGATAATTAACGACATCTGTCAGTATCAGAAAGCCCATCCGGACCGGCAGTTCATACTGGTCACCAAAGACATAAATATGCGCCTCAAAGCCCGGGGCTGCGGTATTCTTACCGAAGACTATCACAGTGACCAGCTGGTCAGTGATATTGGCTTACTGACCAAAGGTTATATCCATTATGAAGGCAACTTCTGGGACCGGGTCAATGAAGTAAAAACAGTACAGCTTGATGGTAAAACCATTCACACCCTGGATAAAAGTGAGTTTGCCGAAGAGTTGTATCTCAACAAGTTCCTTTTAGACGACCAGGGGTTTGTAGCAAAAGTCATTGACCTATCGGACGACCAGGTCAGTCTTCAGCACTACAGCAGAGAAAGCCTGATGCATCAGGAAGCCTGGGGGTTGAGACCCTTGAATATCAACCAGGCCATGGCCCTGAATCTGCTGCTTGATCCGGATGTGCATCTGGTGAATCTCAATGGTGCCGCCGGTTCTGGCAAGACCATTCTGGCCCTGGCAGCCGCCATTGAAATGACCATTGCCACGAAACAATACCGGAGAATTATTGCCACCCGTTCCACCCGGGGATTGGATGAAGATATTGGCTTCCTGCCAGGTACCGAGGCTGAAAAAATGGAACCCTGGCTGGGCGCTATAACCGATAACCTGGAAGCGCTGCACAATGATGACGAATCCACCAACAGCAGTGTGGAGTACATACTCGACCGGGTACCGCTGCATTTCAAATCCCTGAACTACATCCGTGGCAGGAGTTTCCAGCAGAGTCTGATCATCATTGATGAATGTCAGAATCTGACTCCCCACCAGATCAAAACCATCATCACCCGCGCCGGTGTCGGCAGTAAAGTGATCTGCCTTGGCAACCTGGCCCAGATCGACACCCCTTATCTGGCCGCCACCAGCTCCGGCTTAACCTATATGACTGAGCGCCTGAAGCATTTCCCCAATGGAGGTTCAATGCAGCTTCAGGGTGTACCAAGGTCACCACTGGCAGCGTACGCTGAAACCCATCTGTAGCTCATTCCTCTTCACGACAAAGCCCCGGATCGCCGGGGCTTTCTATTTATTAACAAATTGATCACACTCCTGCTTCTTAAAGTGATAGCCATTATCAATGGACATGATAGGTCTTATTAACCCATTCAACCCTATTAAAGAAACGCTCCCTGCTCTACTATTGTCATCATTATCTTAAGCTTGAAAAATCAGGGAGAGTTGAATGCTGCTCGTTATTTCTCCAGCGAAAACCCTGGACTATGACACACCACCCACAACAAGAAAATTCACTCAGCCAGACTTTCTTGACCAGTCCGCCCTACTGATTGAAGAGCTCCTTGAATTAAGCCCGGCAGCGATTGGCAGCCTGATGAGCATCAGTGATAAGCTGTCCCAGCTCAATGCCGCCCGTTTCCAGGCATGGTCAACACCGTTCAGTCCGGATAATGCCAAGCAGGCGGTACTGGCCTTCAAGGGGGATGTATACACCGGTCTCGACGCAGAAACACTGAGTGAAAAGCAGCTGTCATTTACCCAGAAACACCTGCGAATTCTCTCTGGCCTTTATGGCCTGCTTCGCCCGCTGGATTTAATGCAGGCTTACCGTCTGGAAATGGGCACGCGATTTGCCAATCAGCGGGGGAAAGACCTTTACCAGTTCTGGGGAAGCAGGATTACAGAGCAGCTGAACAACGAGCTGGCCAGTCAGAAGAGCCAGGTACTGGTCAACCTCGCGTCCAATGAATATTACAAGTCTGTTCAGCCAAAGCAGATTAATGGCCAGATTATTACGCCGGTATTTAAAGACTGGAAGAACGGTCAATATAAAATCATCAGTTTCTACGCCAAAAAAGCCCGGGGCCTGATGTGTCGCTATATTATCGACCATAATATTGATCAGCCAGAAAAAATGAAAAGTTTTAACTATGAAGGTTATGCCTTTAATGAGGCCATGTCCTCGGATAAAGAATGGGTTTTCACCCGGGAAGGGGACAGGGCAGAAAATAAATAAAAACGCCGGTCAGCTAAATAAAGCTGACCGGTAACAATTTCCTCCTGCTGCCGATATCACTAACAATATTACCGGCCAGCCTACTTAATTATGTTCAAACTACCCAGAAACCCACTTTGTCACCAAGCGCCAGGAGTCGGGGGTTCAGGCCCTGTCCACACCAATTATGAGCCAACGCCAAAAGAGGCTGAGGCACCGGTTGGTAGCCATAGAGGCAGGAAAATTGAAAATGCCGATACCACAAGCTACTTGGCGGAACAGAAAAGCGTGGTAACCGGTGCAGACAGTCCATCGCCGCTAAAAACAGAAGCGACCCAGGTACCCGCTCATCACACGACGGGTTTAAAAGAGAATAAACCGGATAGCCAGGCTGCAAAACTTTTGCAGCAACGGACTGATTTACTGCAACGGGCAGACAGTGTTCTTGGTGCCATTAACGCCAGGAAAGTCGTCGGTATTTCGCTGGAAGCGCTGGAAAAAGCTCAAGCTAATAGCCCTGAGCAGGTGCTGGCAATGCTCAGGAGTATGGAGTTCCCGGCTGGCCTTAGCGTTAAAATCACCCTTAAGTCTCAGTCCGAAAAACCACTGAGCCTGATACCCCCGGGCGATGAATTGGAGAACCAGAAGAATCTTGACCAGTTAATGGAAAAAACCGTAGAGGCCCTTAAGCGTCAGCAGCATACCAATACAGAAGCAAGTGTCAGTGAAGCCGAAGAAATAAGACAGTCCCTCGTGCGCAACGATAACGAGATTGCGGGCAGGGAAACCCTGGGCCAGGGTGAAGGCGCACAGGCGTTTGACAAGCTCAGTAACAGAAAGTGTGCAATCACCGTTCATCATCGAAACCCCGTTGAGAAAAGCTATGTCGAGACCAGGCACCATGATACAAGCGCCCGGCCAGCAACAGAGGAAAGTTCGGCTATCACTGCCAGAGAAGATTCTCCGGGTATTGAGAAAGGTAATGGTCACCCTGAAGAGCAAGACTTAACCACAACAACTTCTTCCGGTGCACAGAAGCCAGCTGCCCCCATAGTCACCGATTCACCTGTAAACACTCAGCCTCCACCTCCGGTTTATCCCGTACCACTGCCTTTAGTGAGTTCGCAAACCGTCGTTCCACCTCCGCATGAAGAGGCCGAACCGGCTTTACCAAAGAGTGAACAGCAGGCTACTGACGCAGTCGCGCAAAGCTCTCCACTTATTCAGGAGACAGAACAAGAAAGCACTCCCGCAGCTGAACATACAGAGAGTATGCCAACAGAAGAAGACCTCGCTGTCACCGAGCCCGTTTCAGCTTTGAAAGAGCAAACTGACGCCGTACCAGACAGCGCAGAGAGTCCACAGGAAACAATGCCCGTTGATAGTCTCTCCCCCTTGCCGGAAACCATACCAGCACCATCCCTCGCCCGGGAAGAAATCCGGGAATCAGCCTCTGTCCCGGCAGAACAATCCGACGTTGAGCCAGCAATGGCACTGCAACAGGCAGAACCGTCAACGGACCCGATAACGGAACAGACGGCCAAATCACAAGTCCGACAGCCAGAAAAACAAGAGAACTTGCATGCAGCACTGCTCAGAGAGCTAAAAAATAGACAAAGGGAACTAAAATCAACAAAGCCAAACCAGCCCATCGAAGGCAATAGCACTCAAACCAGTGACAGACTTTCACCCAATGACGATACGGCAAACACACCAAAAGCCTCTCGGCCCGGGAGTCACCCCGAACTCATGGCGGAATTGACCAAAAAACTGGCCGACAGAAGACCCAAAACACCAGAAGAAGTTGACACTCTGGATAGCAATGTTGCCAGGAAATGGGCTCAGACGGCGGAGAGATTGGAAAATAGCCACCTTCCCTTTATCGATGAACTGATGGAAAAAGTAGCGGCAAGAAACAGAGCAATGGAAGAAACGGCTCAGCCCTCCCAGTCGGCACTATCATCCAACGGTTACAAGCCTGCTGAAACAACGGTTTCCTTTCCACCGTTCCCTGCGGCGAATGAGTTACCGGCCGGGCAGAGAAGCTCTTCTCAGACGAATAGCAAGGCAACCAGTAACATTGCCGTACCAAAGGGCGAAACGAAAACCACATCATCCGGTAACAAGACGTTTAACGATGCCCAGTTTAAAGCAGAGTTGGAAGCCGCCGTGGCAAAGATGCTGAGAAGAAGTTCAGATACCATGGATGCTGACGACATCACAGACTCGTCCGTATCTGATGACCAGCTCCCGGAGGATGTAACCGCTGACCTGAACAACATAAATGCCGCCCTCTCTCCAGAAGAACCGGGAGAAACCGCTCAGCCAATTTTGAACAATGATGCCACAACGCCATTGGCTCCCGCTGCACCACCAGTACCTCCACCAATATCCCAGGAAATATTGTCCGCCAGGACCAGGAAGGCTCCGGCATCAACCAGCACTGCTCAGGCCAATAGCCCGGACAACGCAAACAAAACGGAATCAGGTAACGGAGCTAAAAGCAAGCCATCAAACCAGGGCTTCTTTGGCAGTGAGACATTCAAAAAAGCTCTGGAAAACGCTGCTACCGCCATGGATAACAAGCGTCAGAGCAGCGACAAGGATATTGAGCAACAAATCCAAGAGGCAAAAAAAGAGGCAAAGGAAAAAAAAGAGCAGGCACCCAACCCCAATGATCTGTTTGGTTCTCTGAGAAAGAGATTGTTTCCAATCAGGCAAGCCAATGATGGTAAAGACAAAGAAGACGATTTTAATTAAGCACCACACATTCCGGTGAGTTCAATGTAACCTGGCTGACCGGTAATGTCGCCTTTAGGCGATAACGTTCCCGTATCTGTCATGTCTGCGGGGTTCTTTGAGCTTTATGATCATGAAAATGCAGTTATAACCCAATGGCACTGACTTAAGGCCTCAGCCCTTGAATTATCAAGGGCTGAGGCCTTAAGTCAGTGCCATTGGACCATACTCCCCATTTTATCCGGATCAAAAACAATCAATGGCTTCGACTCAGGATACAGGCAAGCTATATACACATTAGTGACATTTCCCGCCAGAAATGCAGGCATTGCCATAAATGCATTAACTCTTGAAGAAAAATTCACACGTTGCTCAGCTGTTTCAAAAGGCAACCCTGAAAAACCTTTTTCCCACTGCTTGAGTATGTCCATTTCTTTGTGTCTATAGCGTTCAATCACGCTACCGCATTGAGCTTTTTCTTCTACATAATCGCTGGTCGATAACTCCGACAGCACAGAATCAATTTCTCTCAGTTGGTGTGAGAAAGCCTCTAAAAATCTTGATTTATAATCTTTCGATGGCGCTATATGCTCAAGAATCTCTTCCTCTGTAGCATGGATGGATGGCGCATATTCATCATCCGAAGTAGAGCTTTCAATAACATCCATAAACTCATTTAATCTTCCCTCCAAACGATCAGACAGATGCCTTTCATAGCTTTCAATATCTGAAGCTAGCACCTGAAGAGAGAATAACACTGAAAAAAAAGCGATAAATCTAGACATAAAAATGCTCACCGGAAGGCAAAGCTAATAAGCTGCCAGTTCAAAACCAGCAGCTACCTATACTTCTTATACATTTTTTCATTTGTGACTCCTTTCGCCATAACCAAACATTTTATGTTGAACACCTGTCAACTATATTTGATTTATATATTCCAACTTTTTTGGTTATTGCCGACTTACATAATTTATACAAACCAATTCTGGGTAGGTGAACTCTAAAGAAATGCCATTTTATACGTCAACGCCATTTTATTGACAGCGCAAATAACTCACAGATTTTTAAGATATCTCTTACAAATACTCATGACCGACATTCCCGCTGTGTCAGGATAGTTGTCCCGTTCTTAACCAATAAAAACCAAACAGTGGGCGATGGACGTTGAATATGCCTCGTTTTTCAGAGGAACGTAAATCAGCTGTTTTGAAAAAACTGTTACCACCACACAATCGCTCTGTGCCGGATGTTGCCAGAGAGGAAGGTATCAGCGAATAAACCCTGTATAATTGGCGTAAAAAACTACGGGACAAAGGATTGCCTGCGCCAGGAAGCGAACAAAAATCAGAACAATGGTCTGCAGAAAGTAAGTTGCCGTGGTCGTTGAAACTGCAGCTTTGTCAGAAACCGAGTTGAGCGAGTACTGTCGTAAAAAAGGGCTTTACCCTCAACAAGTCAAGGAGTGGAAGCACGCTTGTATTTCAGGTGCTCAGGCTTCTCAGCGTGAAGACCAAGAAATCAAGCAATTAAAACAAGAGCGCAAACACATCCAGAGCCTTGAAAAAGAGCTTCTCCGTAAAGACAAGGCGTTGGCAGAAGCTGCTGCCCTGCTGGTGCTGTCAAAAAAGCTCGATGCCTTCTACAGAAGACAGTCGTCAGTGGATGCTGAAGTTTGAGCGGTTTTATAACAATGAACACCGTCCTAGGAGGCTGTCCGAGAATAGACTGACCTACTGCGGTGGCAGCAAATTGGTCTAAAAATTCCGTTTTGTTCGGCAAATAGCCCCGCTATTCACCTCACAAAACGGAATTTTTATCCTCAATTTTCTGCCATCCTCGCTACGGGCGCTATTCTCGGACAGCCTCCTAGCTCAATCCGCTTTGTGACACAAGCACAACGTCATGAGCAAAGTATCAGTAAATCCTGAAGCACCGGAAACAGATGTATACCAAAGCGCGAGAAGCTAATCCAACGCGTTGCTCAGGAGGTATCAGAAACTGGGAGCCTGCAGGGTCCAGTAGCACTGAATCCTGAGCGATTGTCAGAAGTAAGCATTGACGAGAAAAAGGCCGCCTAAAATTCAGTTTTCGGGACAACTATCTTGAAAAACTCTTTTAGAAACAAAACATAACAGAAAATTTTTTAAAATCTGAATAATATTCCTTTCAGTTTTATTCGGCACATTTTCTGCGTGCTTCTTTCTTAGCGGTATCATCCACTGACAGTCAATTTCAGGAAACGACTTGTCAGAGTACTGCTCAATAGACTTTTGTGGAGTTTCATGTCTATGGTTTCGCGCCAAGGCCGTTTATTTGTTCTTTCCTCTCTGGCTTTTGCCGTATTCACCGGTAATGCCGTTGCAGGTGGCTTTGAAAAAGCGACCATGTGGGACGCGAAATACGCTGCCCTTGCCGGTGCCGCTGTTTCTTCCGTTAATACCTCCAGCGCCGTTTTCTACAACCCGGCGGGGCTGGCTCGTATTGAGGGCAATGATTTTGCCCTGAATGCATCTCCTACCTTTGTTCAGACCAACGGTCCTGCTGAAGGCGATAAATCCTATGTGAAAGGTGAGAGAAACTTTGTTCCAAATGCCGGTATAACCGGCGCTTTTCGCCTGAATGAAAAGTTTGTTATGGGTTATGGTTTCTACGGTGCCGGTGGTGCTTCTGCCAGTTATGAAGATGTTACTGTCGGTAGTGTTGTACCGATCATGGGTAACATGGTTGATCTGCGCATGACTGGCGAGTATTCAACCGATATCAAGATAATGGAAGCTGGCCTGGCACTGGCTTATCAGATCAATGACAACTGGTCTATCGGGGGCACCTATCGTCTAACTTATGCCCAGGCTGATATCAATCTGGCTTCAAAGGTCGGTCCTGCTGGTGCGCTTGTGGGCTACAATGACCTTTCCGGCTTTAACACATTTGGTGTGCGTCTTGGCGCGATGTATCGCTCCGATGATAACCGCTGGGGCTGGGGCCTGAATTACCGCTCTGACGTTAATATAGAAGCAGACGGCAAAGCTAGCTTTGAATTGGGCCCTATAGATCGTCCGATTTATGCAGGCAGAGACGCTACCGCTAAAACAGCATTACCAACCCAGATTTCCACAGGTGTAGACTACAGTCTGAATGATGACTGGAAGCTGTTTGGTGAAGTTACCTGGTCGCAGTACAGCTCTATTGAAGCGATCAAGTTTGTCAGCAGTGAAGGAAATCTGGCTGTAGACAGCATTAATACTAACTGGAATGACCAGTGGAACTTCCGCTTTGCTACTGAGTACACCGGCATGGACAACTGGGCGTTGAGAGCAGGTTATATTTATACAACAGCCGTGACCCCAGAAGAATACGCCGCACCAACCTTCTCCACTCCTGCTGGTGCACATACCTTTACCATGGGTGCAGGTACCACCTTGATGGACGACAAATTGGCACTTGATATGGGAGCAGAATATAACTTAGCTAAAAATGATACGGTAAAAGGAGGTGGTGACCTGACCGCTACTTCAAAAGCCAGCTCTGGCAAATACGACACCAATGCCTGGGCACTGCACGCCACTCTGCGCTACAAGTTCTAATTTTGATTGCCAAGTGACATAAAATACCGGCGTGAACCATTCATGCCGGTATTTTTTTATTAACCCAAAACCGGTTTGAGTTCCCTGGTACATCATTTCGATGAGTACAATCTCCGTTCACCCTGAGCGGAGTCGAAGGGTGATTGGCACGATCTATCAGAGTCCGGAGTTTCCGCCTTTAGGCCCTATGGGTCCTTCGACAAGCTCAGGACGAACGGAGTGCGGAGGCACGACAACCCGTCAAACTCATTGAAACAATGTACTAGTGATTCAACACCTGCCCAAGAAACCTGCGGGTTCGCTCTGAACGTGGGTTGCTGAAAAACGCTTCCGGCGGAGCCTGTTCAATAATCTGACCTTCATCCATAAAGATCACCCGGTCAGCCACCGTCCGGGCAAAGCCCATTTCATGGGTCACGCAGAGCATGGTCATCCCTTCCTGCGCCAGCTCGACCATAACTTCCAGCACTTCTTTAATCATCTCCGGATCAAGGGCAGAGGTGGGCTCATCAAACAGCATGACTTCCGGATTCATACACAGGCTTCGGGCAATCGCCACCCGCTGCTGCTGGCCACCAGACAGTTGTCCGGGATATTTATTGGCCTGATCCGGAATCCTCACCCGCTCCAGGTATTCCATGGCCACCTTTTCCGCAGCCTTTTTTGACTGTTTACGGACCCAGATAGGTGCCAGTGTACAGTTCTCCAGAATGGTCAGATGTGGAAACAGATTAAACTGCTGGAATACCATTCCCACTTCACGACGGATGGTTTCTATATTTTTCAGGTCATTGGTCAGTCGGGTGCCATCCACCACAATGCTGCCTTCCTGATGCTCCTCAAGGCAATTAATGCAGCGGATCAATGTGGACTTACCGGAGCCGGAAGGCCCACAGATAACGATCTTCTCCCCCTTCCTGACATTCAGGTTAATATCTCGCAGCACATGAAATTGACCATACCATTTATTCAGGCCACTGATCTCAATCAGGCTGGCCTGCTCAACAGCGGCTTCACGCTGAATCGTCACCTCTGGCTGGCCACTTTTCGGTAATGGCTTTTGCAGACGAGGCTCGTCAAGATAATCACTCATACCATTGGCATCCCTGATTTCATTATCGCTGTAATTGTTGTTCCAATCGCTGGCTGTACTTTGATATGCCAAAACAGAAGACCCAGAAAACCAGCCCGGCAAACAGATAGCCCTCTATGGAGTTACCCAGCCAGGCGGGATCATTCAGCCCGGCCTGAATAATGGCCAGCAGATCAAACAGGCCGATGACCAGTACCAGACTGGTGTCTTTAAACAGGGCAATAAAGGTATTTACCACCCCGGGAATAACCAGTCTCATGGCCTGGGGCAGGATAATCATAATCATTCCCTGCCAGTAACTCAGGCCAAGACTGTTAAACGCTTCAAACTGTCCTTTGGGGATGGCCTGCAACCCACCTCGCACCACTTCCGCCATATAGGCCGCCTGAAACAGAATAATGCCGATCAGCGCCCGCAGCAGTTTATCGAACACCACCTCTTCCGGAACAAACAGTGGCAACATGACCGAGGCCATAAAGAGCACAGTGATCAGGGGAACACCGCGCCAGAGTTCAATATACCCGGTGCATAAAGACCGTATAACCGGCATATTGGAACGACGGCCAAGGGCCAGCAGCACACCGAATGGCAAAGAGGCGATCATCCCGCACAGTGCCAGCAACAGCGTCAGCATCACCCCACCCCACTGATGGGTCTCCACTTTTTCAAGCCCCAACAAGTCGCCATAAAGCAAAAACCAGGAAACCACCGGCATCAGTACCAGGCTGTAGCCCAACACCCACTTTTTACCGGGTGTCACTTTAAACGACAGCCAGGCAATCAACAGGGCCAGTTGAGCAAAAAAGAGATCTGCCCGCCACTGCTGTTCTTCCGGATAAAACCCGTAAATAAACTGATCAAGCCTTGCGGTGATAAAAGCCCAGCAGGCCCCTTCACTGCTGCAGGCAGTGCTGTCGGTGCCAAACCAGGTAGCCTCAATAAATGCCCACTGCACCAGCGGTGGTACCAATAAATACAGACCGTAAGCAATCAGCAGCGTGGTCAGCGCACTCAGCGGGTTGGCAAACAGATTATTTTTTACCCATGCCAGTACACCGACGGCTGTTGCCGGTGGCTCACGGGCAGGAATCATGTTGCTATCGTAACTGATCATTTCTCTCAACCTTACCGCTCGATAAGCGCCACACGTCTGTTATAGATATTCATCAGCAGAGATACACTCAAACTGATGGTGAGATAAACGGCCATGGTCATGGCAATTACTTCCACCGCCTGCCCGGTCTGGTTCAGGGTTGTGCCGGCAAAGACACTGACCAGGTCCGGATAACCAATCGCTGTCGCCAGTGAAGAGTTTTTGGCCAGATTCAGATATTGATTGGTCAATGGTGGAATAATCACCTTCATCGCCTGGGGAATCACCACCAGGGTCAACACTTTCCCTGGCTTTAGCCCCAGTGACGCGGCAGCCTCTTTCTGCCCTTTCTGGACAGACTCAATACCGGCTCTCACCACCTCGGCGATAAAGGCAGCGGTATAAATGGTCAGGGCCAGTAACAATGCGCCCAGCTCAGGAATGATGGCAATACCACCACGGAAGTTAAAACCTTTCAGCGCTGGCGTATCCAGAACCAACGATGCACCAGAAAAGTGCCAGATAAGCGCAGGAATGCCTATTAATAGTGCAGCCATATACCAGGGCGCACCGGAAATGCCCTTACCGGTTGCCACTCTTCTCTGCCGGTTTCTGGCCCTTAGCAATAACGCCAGACCAATGGCCACCAGGCAACTGACCAGAACCGGCAGCAGCCCCTGTTCAATAATAGGTTTGGGCAGAAAAAGACCACGCAGATTTAAAAAAATGGTATCGCCGAGGGCATAACTTTGCCGGGGATGGGGTAACGCCGCCAGAACGGCGAAATACCAGAAAAAGATTTGCAGCAGTAATGGAATATTGCGAAAGGTTTCAATAAACACCGATGCCATTCTGGCCAGCAGCCAGTTAGACGACAGTCTGGCAACACCCACCAGAAAACCCAACAGGGTGGCGAAGAAGATGCCTAATCCGGACACCAGCAGGGTATTGAGTATGCCCACAACAAAGGTGCGGCCGTAGCTGTGGGATTCGTCATAGGCCACCAGCGATTGAATAATGCCAAAGCCCGCTTCCTGGGAAAGAAAATCGAATCCGGTGCTGATGCCCCGATGCTCCAGGTTGTTCATGGTGTTATTGATCACCCAGACACCGAGCATCACCACCAACAGCACCACAATTCCCTGCATCAACAGCGGTCTGAAGGAGGCATCACGCCATAGCCTCAGCATCTCTTTCAACATCTTCTCCAAAAAGGAGGGTCTTGCATTTTTTTTATGGGATACGTGCTCAGGATCACTCACGACCTAACTCCCTTTTTCTTATCTTGTTCCCGCGCTTCAGAAGTTCTGCAGAAATGCAGGACTGTCCATACTCCCGCTCTCACGCGTTGCGTGCAAGCGGGGTATATGTCATAACGATTGAATTAACGGAAGGGAGGAGCGTAGAGGATACCGCCTTCGTTCCAGAGAGCGTTCAGGCCACGATCGATCTGAAGCGGTGATTCTGCACCTACATTACGCTCAAAGATCTCCTCATAGTTGCCCACCTGCTCGATAATCCGCAGAGACCAGTCATCATCCAGGGCAAGACCTTTACCTTTAGGGCCGTCAATACCCAACAAACGACGTACATTGGGATCAGAAGAGGCTTTTTGCGCGTTGATATTGCCCGAGTTCAGGCCCAGCTCTTCACCATTAATCATGGCGGCCAGGCTCCACTTGACAATATTAAACCACTGGTCGTCGCCCTGACGCACTACGGGACCGAGCGGCTCTTTTGAAATCACTTCTGGCAGAACCACTGCGGAATCAGGCTTGGACAGACGAACTCTCAAGGCATAAAGCTGAGATTGGTCAGAAGTCAGGACATCACAACGCCCCGCATCAAAGCCCTTTGCCGTACTGTCAGAGGTATCAAAGACCACGGGCTGATACTCCATATTATTAGCCCGGAAATAATCGGCAAGATTCAGCTCACTGGTGGTACCGGACTGGATACAGATAGAAGCACCATCCAACTCTTTGGCACTTTTCACACCCAGGTCTTTCTTCACCATAAAGCCCTGGCCGTCGTAGTAAGAGACGCCAGTGAAGTTCAGGCCCAGGGAGGCATCACGGGTCAGGGTCCAGGTGGTATTTCTGGAGAGCACATCAATCTCCCCTGATTGCAGAGCGGTAAAACGCTCTTTAGCGGTAAGCGGTACAAACTTGACCTTGCCAGCATCTTTTAAAGTCGCTGCAGCAACGGCACGACAGACATCAACATCCAGCCCACTCCACTGCCCTTTATCATCCGGGTTACTGAAGCCCGGAAGGCCGGTGCTGACACCACAGGCCACATAACCTTTTTCCTTTACCGACTCCAGCGTTGCCGAAGCGCTGGCGACCGGTGCCAAACCCGCTGCCGCCAATGCACCCAGCGCAGCGACTGTTTTCAGACTTTTCATCATGAGATCTTTCCTTTGGTGTTGTTATTATTTTCAGCACGGGATGTCCGGCACAGGTTAACCCTGCTCAACCACCTGACAATTGCAACCGCGCTTTGGCTCATGGTTTTTCAACCATACCTGCAAGCAAAAACACTAGCAACTGTTATGCCGCTCATGTTTGTCCTGGCCATCCCTTCTTCTTGTTCAAATTGCTCAGCCTGTGCCAAACCTTGCAAAGAAAGTCGTTCAGCAGCTTTCCGGGTTATGTATTAATTGTGTTAAACTGCCGTCCACTTCGATAACCATGCAGTGATAATTCTTCCAATGTCTCAAAGAATCAGCGAACACTACAAGGCCATTATTGAGTCCGTCGGTGAAGATATTCATCGGGAAGGCCTTAGAGATACGCCGCTTCGCGCTGCCAAAGCAATGCAATACCTGACCAGAGGCTATAGCCAGACACTGGAAGAGATCGTTAATGGTGCGGTGTTTGAATCCGACATCAGCGAAATGGTCGTGATCAAAGACATTGAGCTGTACTCAATGTGTGAGCATCATCTGCTGCCCTTTATTGGCAAGTGCCATATTGGCTATGTACCCAATGGTAAGGTGCTCGGCCTGTCCAAATTTGCCCGCATTGTGGATATGTTCGCCCGCCGCCTGCAGATTCAGGAAAACATGACCAAACAGATTGCCGATGCCATTATGGAAGTGACCGACGCCAAAGGGGTTGCCGTGGTAATTGAAGCGCAGCATATGTGCATGATGATGCGCGGTGTGGAAAAACAGAACTCATCCATGACCTCTTCGGTCATGCGTGGCCTGATGAAAGATAATCAGCCAACCCGGGAAGAGTTTCTGCGTTTTATTCGGTGACAAACCTGATCATTGACAACAAAAAAGCCAGCATTTGCTGGCTTTTTTGTTGCCTGGATTCAACACCAGTCCAGAATCACTTTTCCAGATTGTCCGGACCCCATGATTTCAAAACCTTTGTCAAAATCATCAACCGGGAAGCGGTGCGTAATGATTGGAGAAATATCCAGACCAGACTGCAACATGCTGGTCATCTTGTACCAGGTCTCAAACATCTCGCGACCATAAATACCTTTGATCACCAGACCTTTGAAGATCACCTGGTTCCAGTCAATCACCGTGTCACTGGCTGGAATGCCCAGCAGTGCAATCTTGCCACCGTAGTTCATATTTTCCAGCATCTGCTTAAATGCACGACCATTGCCCGACATTTCAAGGCCCACATCAAAGCCTTCAACCATGCCCAGCTCAGCCATCACGTCCGGCAGACCGGTATTGGCAACATTCACGGCGCGGGTCGCACCCATTTTACGGGCCAGGTCCAGACGGTATTCGTTGACATCGGTAATCACCACATTGCGGGCACCGACATGCCGGCAGATGGCTGCCGCCATAATGCCGATGGGGCCGGCACCGGTGATCAGTACATCTTCTCCCACCAGGTCAAAAGAGAGTGCGGTGTGCACCGCATTACCAAACGGGTCAAAAATTGCGGCCAGGTCATCACTGATATCATCAGGAATCGGGAAGGCATTAACCGCCGGAATCACCAGGTATTCGGCAAACGCACCATCACGATTGACGCCAACACCCACAGTAAAGTTGCAGAGATGACGGCGGCCAGCACGGCAGTTACGACAGTGGCCACAGGTAATATGGCCTTCACCGGAAACCCGCTGACCGACCTCAAAGCCACGCACACCGTCACCCATGTCAACGATTTCGCCGACAAATTCATGGCCAACGTGCATACCCACCGGAATGGTGTTCTGCGACCACTCATCCCAGTGATAGATATGCATGTCAGTACCACAAATGGCGGTTTTGCGGATTTTGATCAGTACATCGTTGTAACCCACTTCTGGCATGGGGCGGTCTTCCATCCAGATTCCGGGTTCTGCTTTGCTTTTTGCTAATGTCTTCACAGTGTCAGTTTTCTCAATGGGCTTGCTATTCAATAGCAAGCCTTGTGTGTGAATCAGTGGATAACGCCCAACTCTCGACCAACCCTGGCGAAAGCGGCAATGGCTTTGTCCAGGTGCTCTCTGCTGTGGGCAGCGGACATCTGGGTACGAATTCTCGCCTGCCCTTTTGGCACTACCGGGAAGGAGAAACCAACCACGTAAATCCCTTCTTCCAGCATACGGTCGGCAAACTGGCCAGCCAGTGACGCATCACCCAGCATCACCGGTACAATCGGATGATCGGCTCCGGCCAGGGTAAAGCCCAGCCTGGTCATTTCAGCGCGGAAATAGTCGGCATTATCACGTACCTTCCGGCGCAGCTCTGCGCCTTCAGCCAGCATCTCAAACACTTTGATCGAAGCGGCAGCAATGCTCGGTGACAGCGTGTTGGAGAAGAGGTATGGACGGGAACGATTACGCAACCAGTCAATCACTTCCTTTTTACCGGAGGTGTAACCGCCGGAAGCACCACCCAGTGCTTTACCCAGGGTACCGGTGAGAATATCCACACGTCCCATAACATCACAGAACTCCGGAGTACCAACCCCTTTCTCACCAATAAAACCGGTGGCATGACAGTCATCCACCATCACCAGCGCACCGTATTTATCCGCCAGATCGCAGATGCCTTTCAGGTTGGCAATAACCCCATCCATGGAGAATACGCCATCGGTAGCAATCAGTCTGGTTTTGGCACCGGCAGCCTCGGCCGCCTGCAGTTGCGCTTCCAGATCGGCCATATCGTTATTGGCATAGCGGAAACGTTTGGCTTTGGACAGGCGCACACCATCAATAATACTGGCATGGTTGAGCGCATCACTGATAATGGCGTCATCCGGCCCCAGGATGGTTTCAAACAGGCCACCATTGGCATCAAAACAGGAAGGATAGAGAATGGTATCTTCCATGCCCAGGAACCGGGAGATATGAGCTTCCAGATCTTTATGAACGGTTTGGGTACCGCAGATAAAGCGCACGGAAGCCATGCCAAAGCCATATTGATCAAGCCCCTGTTTACCCGCTTCAATCAGCTCCGGTGCATTGGCCAGGCCCAGGTAGTTATTGGCACAGAAGTTAAGCACTTCATCACCGCTCTCACCATTGGAGAGTACTTTGATTTCAGCCTGTTGCTGGGAGCTGATCACCCGTTCACTTTTATAAAGCCCTTCCTGTTTGAGCTCATCCAGCTGCCGGCGCAGCCCTTGATAAAAATCGGCCTTCATTTCGACTCCTGTTCTCGGTAATTTCCAGCATCCCGCCTTTGAGCATCTGCCAGGGGCACAGTTTTCCTGGGAGGCTGTCAGGCCAATGGGGATGTCTTTCTGTCATCAATCAGATCATTGTAGATGATTGGCCTAATAGTGGATCAGCGAGGATTCCCATTGAACCGGCATTTGTACCTATTATCAGGGCTTTTGCCCATTCACCTGATGAATCCGGTGGGTCACTGCTGACCTCTGGTTAAGTGGTTGAAGCAGCGCAGAATTCCAGGGAGAAATCAAAGGCTGCCTGAGAACACCGTACGCAATCAAGGCCGCCATGGCGGCAGTCAATGGTTGGCTGACCGGTCAAAAAAGGCATCCTTCAACAGCATTTCATTGAACCTTTTGGGAAAACAAGGGGTCTAATAAAAATTCAAAAACAAATGGTAACTGATGAACTTCATCACACGGAGTTTCTTGCCACATGGATAATGTACATTCGGCCAGCAGTTGTTTTCTGTGCCGTGGCGCTCGGGCTCCTGATCGCAACGCTGATATGGTCAAATGCGCCCGGGGGCACGCATTCCACCGTAGCTGCCTGATTCAGCGGGATTGCTTCCGGCGTTGCCCCCAGACTGACTGCAACGCCCACATTCCCTGCTTTGTCAAACCACTGGCTGACCGCCTGGCTCGATCATTACTGCCTTATTTGGGCCTGGACGAGCTACTTGATAGAGTGGTCAGGACCGACACCGAGCATACTGGCGTTTCCCCGGAATTTGCCCGGCAATTCGTTTCAGAGTCGGAGATTTTATCGGAGTACCTCCGGCAAATGCTGCCCGAATCGATGAGCTCTGTAACCTTTAGACTGGTGGCTATAATCGCGACCTCCTTAATTACCAATTACCTGTTGCCACCGCTACCAGACTTTTTCGGTTCCCGGGATAATTCTGCCAGTCCTCCCATGGAGGAGGTGTTAGTGCCGAGGGATTAGCGCAGAAAAGCTTTAATACCCGTACACCCCGTTCATCCTGAGCGGAGTCGAAGGGTGCTTGGCACAATCTATCAGAGTTCGGAGTTTCCGCCTTTAGGCCCTTTGGGTCCTTCGACAGGCTCAGGACGAACGGAGTACGGAGGCACGACAATCCGTCAAACTCATTGAAACCATGTACTAATGCATGGTTTCAATGGGTTTGTTGCCGTTCTAACACAGTAGATTTTGATAGGCCTCTCTGTCAGGTGAAGAGAGGCCTGAGGAAAGGTTTATGGAAGAGTCAGAGAGGCCACAATGGTATCCACCACCGAGTCTACAGAAGCATTATCCGCCACCTCATCTTCCGAGGTAATCAAGACGGCCACTTCAGCCTTGAGTAACGCATCTGCCTTGGCAGCCCACTGTTCATCATCACTGCCAATCACCAATGGATAAAACCCACGATCAAACAGCTGTCGTTCAATAATTTTGGCGTGCTGTCCGGCAACTTTGAATACACCGCCTTTCTGACCCAGGCGCTGTTGCCGATGGACTCTGGAGAGTGAATCCTGCCGAGTACGCTCACTGACTCCCCGTACCATACCGGCAGCAACCGTGGCGTTACTGAGCCGGTCAATAACAATAAAGGCACCGGTCTGGCGGTTACGCTGGTAGCTGTCCACAGGTACCGCCCTGGTCAGCCTGAGCTGGCACAGGCCAATTTCATTCAGTGCCAGCTGCTCTGCCGGGTGATGGGCCAGGGAGTTCACATCAACCCGGTGATCAACCCCGGCAAAACTGCCCGGAACCTTGTCGGCAGAAAACTTGATCTGATACTGCCTGCCGGGGCTCATGGGCTGTTCCGCCATCCACACCAGATCCACATCCAGATCAGCAGCCACCTGAACACTGCTGTCCCGGCGCACCAGCATATCACCACGGCTGATATCAATTTCATCGGTCAGGGTCAGGGTAACCGCCTGACCCGCATGGGCTTCTGGCAGATCACCATCCCAGGTCACAATGCGGGCAATGGTGCTCACCTGACCCGAGGGTAGTACCTTGATCTGATCGCCGGGCTTAATCTTGCCTGAAGCCAGCGTTCCTGAAAAACCACGAAAATCCAGGTTAGGGCGATTCACATATTGAATCGGGAAGCGGAAGTCATTCAGGTTACGGTCCCGGGCGATCTCGACATTTTCCAACACGTCCATCAGCGTACTGTCACGATACCAGGACATCCGTTCGCTGCGGTGTACCACATTGTCGCCCTCCAGCGCCGACATGGGCACAAACTGGATATCACCCAATTGCAACGGTTCTGCAAAATCAAGGTATTGGTTACGAATCTCTTCAAACCGAGCCTTGCTGAAATCCACCAGATCCATCTTATTGATGGCCACGACAATATGCTTTATGCCCAGCAAGCTGGCTATGTAGGTATGCCGCCGGGTCTGGGTCAGCACACCCTGACGGGCATCAATCAAAATAATCGCCAGATCACAGGTGGAAGCACCGGTGGCCATATTTCGGGTGTACTGCTCATGCCCGGGCGTATCGGCAATGATGTACTTACGTTTTTCGGTGGAAAAATAGCGGTAGGCCACATCAATGGTAATGCCCTGCTCACGTTCTGCCTGCAGACCATCCACCAGCAGCGCCAGATCCAGTTTTTCCCCCTGGGTACCTACTCGTTTACTGTCGTTTTCTACAGCAGCCAGCTGATCTTCATAAATCATGCTGGTGTCGTGTAAAAGACGGCCAATCAGGGTGCTTTTACCATCATCAACACTGCCACAGGTGAGAAAACGCAGCATCTCTTTCTGTTCATGACGGTTCAGGTACTCTTCGATATCGGTGGCAATAAGTTCAGATTGGTGTGACATCAGAAATACCCTTCCTGCTTTTTCTTTTCCATGGAGCCGGCACTGTCATGGTCGATCACCCGGCCCTGTCGCTCAGAGGTTCTGGTCAGGAGCATCTCCTGAATCACGTCGGTCAGTGTATCGGCTTCAGATTCTACGGCACCGGTCAGCGGGTAGCATCCCAGGGTTCTGAAGCGTACTTTTCGCAACTGGGGTTCTTCACCCGGTTGCAACGGCATCCGCTCATCGTCCACCATAATCAGGTTGCCATCACGCTCCACCACCGGGCGTTCTTTGGCAAGATACAGTGGCACAATAGGGATCTTTTCCAGGTGGATATACTGCCAGATATCGAGCTCCGTCCAGTTTGACAGCGGGAACACGCGAATACTCTCGCCCTTCTCAACCTGGCTATTGTAGATGTTCCAAAGTTCCGGTCTCTGGTTTTTCGGATCCCAGCGATGATTTTTGTCGCGAAAAGAGTAAACCCGCTCTTTCGCCCTGGATTTTTCTTCATCCCGACGGGCACCACCAAACGCAGCATCAAAGCCGTATTTATCCAATGCCTGCTTGAGTGCCTGGGTTTTCATCACATCGGTATGTTTTGCGCTGCCATGGGTAAATGGCCCGACGCCCTGCGCCAGACCTTCCGGATTGGTATGCACCAGCAGCTCAAGACCCAGTCTTTGTGCCAGCTGATCCCGGAACTCAATCATTTCCCGGAATTTCCAGGTGGTATCTACGTGTAATAAAGGAAAGGGCGGTTTACCCGGGTAAAAAGCTTTCATGGCCAGATGCAGCATCACGGCAGAATCTTTGCCAATAGAGTAAAGCATGACAGGGTTTTCAAACTCAGCAGCCACTTCCCGGATGATATGGATGCTTTCCGCTTCCAGCTGTTTTAGATGATTGAAGTCTTGATCCGACATGCATTTCGACCTAAAGCGAAGTTATTGTTGTGCTCTAAGTAAAATACTATCAGTGAAAATAGAATAATAAATTCAAAATCTATATTGTTTTTATATATAAATATATCGCTTGCTGATTCTCCCTGAATTCAGTGGCGAACCCGTCAGCTAAACGCTAAACCCACAGTCGATACTCAAAGATGGTTCGGCGTATCAGGGCATCCGGATACGCCGGGCCTGCAACAAAACGTCAGCAGGCCCTTAAACTCCGCTCTATCAATGCGCCATTATCTTTACAGCACAATACTGCTGAACACAAAACCGGCAATCACAGAGAACACAATCGCCATCAGTCCTGGCAGCATAAAACTGTGGTTGAACACATACTTGCCAATGCGGGTCGTGCCAGTGCTGTCAAAGTCGATAGAGGCAATGATCGGACCGTAGTTAGGTACAAAGAAGTAACCGTTAACCGCCGGGAACATAGCGACCAGAGAGGCTACTGGCAAACCAAGAGCCACACCCAGAGGCATCAGTGTCGACGTAGTCGCGCCCTGGCTGTTAACCATCACAGAGAGAATAAACAGTGCGATGGCAAATGCCCATGGAGCACTGTGAACCAGATCAGAGATACCGCCTTTGAGCAGCACATCGTGGGCAGCGAAAAAGCTGTCCCCCAGCCAGGCAATACCGAAGATAGCAATAATTGCACGCATACCGGAGAGGAATACATCACCACGGCTTGCTTCACCAACATCAGCTTTACCCAGCCATACAATCAGTGCGGATACCACCAGCATGATGATTTCAATGGTGTGCGCCATGGACATGGCAGAGCCATTGAACTGAGGACGTATAGCAGGAATAGCCCCCATCACCACCACCATAACGGCACCTGACAGGAACAGCAGAACGGAGGTCTTCGCACCTGGCTTCAGTTCAGCAACAGAAACCGTGGTGGTTTCTTCCATCTTGCGTCGAAACTCCGGGTCTTGCATACGGCGCTGAAATTCAGGGTCATCCTTCAGCTCTTTACCCAGCTTATTGGTCACCAGAGCAGCGAGGAACAGGCCAACCATCGTTGCTGGAATCGTGGTGCCCAGAATCTGTCCCAGGGTAATGTCATACTTTGTCGACATAATAGTCAGCATGGCAACGGTGGCAGCCGCAATCGGGCTGGCCACAATACCCACCTGAGAAGCGATTACCGCGATGGACATAGGACGCTCCGGGCGAACACCCGTACGGCGGGCAACTTCGGCAATAACCGGCAGCACAGAGTAAGCGACGTGACCGGTACCGGCAAACATGGTGAAAAAGTAAGTCACCGCCGGTGCAATAAAGGTAATACGCTTTGGATTTCTTCTGAGAATACGTTCAGCCACCTGTACCAGGTAGTCCATACCACCGGCCGCCTGCATACAGGCGGCAGAAGAAATCACAGCCAGAATCATCAGCATTACATCAATCGGAGGGGAGGTCGGCTGAATACCGAACACAAAAGAGAGAATGGCAAGACCCACCCCCCCCATTAAACCAAGACCGATTCCCCCGATACGTGCACCAACCAGGATGCACAGAATCACTATGGCCAACTGCAGCCAGATCATAATTACCCCCCAACAACACGACGGTGCTGTCCAAAACGACAAGACAAAACTGCCTCGTGCTGTGGCCACTCAGGCTTAACAGCGATGCAGAAGAAAAAGCGAGGACAAGTGTACGAGAGTTATTTTTTATACAGATTGACTTACAGCAACAATTTCAACGGCGTTTAAATAATTAATGAATGTGCTATTTCAACTGTAATCAAAGAAGAACAAGCCACCTGTTTTTTCTAACAACACGGCACAAAATTAATAAAAGAAAATTTATACCGGAGAATCGATATCAACAAACTCATGCTCAATGCCTGTTTCCTCATGCAGCCAGCGAGCCAGTGCCTGAACCCCATAACGTTCGGTAGCATGATGACCGGCGCTGATATAGTGAATGCCATTTTCCCTGGCAAAATGCACCGTTGACTCCGAAATCTCACCGCTGACAAAAGCATCCACCCCCAGGTTCAGGGCCTTATCAATCATGCTTTGAGCGGCCCCGGTACACCAGGCGATGGTATTTACGGGGTGGTTTCCTCCGGCAATCACCAGTGGATCACGTCCCAGCTTGCCGGAAATTTCCTGGCTCAACTCATCCAGCGACAGTTTTCGCCCTGTTGTGCCCCAGTTACCCACCGGCAATTTGGCTCCCGGCTCCATGCCACCCACGACATCCCACCCCATCAAGCGGGCAAGCTCTGCGTTATTGCCAAACACCGGATGGGCATCCAATGGCAAATGATAGGCCACCAGGCTGATATGGTTGGCCAGCAGCGTTTCGATGCGCCGACGTTTGCTGCCGGTAATCACTGCGTCTTCACCACGCCAGAAATAGCCATGATGAACCAGAATGGCATCGGCCTTCCGTTCAATGGCCTGGTCAATCAGCGCCTGACAGGCCGTGACCCCCGTGACTATTTTCTTTATTGGCGACTCCGCTGCCGGGCTGGCATCGACCTGAATACCATTTGGGCAGTAATCTTTAAACAGACCAGGCTGTAACTCCTGATCCAGTAATGCCACCATTTCTTTTAAGGTCATATCTTGTGATGTCGGCACCATTGGTTCTCTCCATCCTTACATCGCTGTATATTAAGAATCGTATTTTGTTGGTCTCATTATAATCACATAACGGCAATTCCCATGGGCTGCGAATGAAAAAACTGCTTAAGTCGGTGGGCTTACCCATCCTGATCGGGCTATTCACCGCGATCACAGTACTGCTGATCAAGCCTGAGTTCGGTGGTATTTCAGAAAAATCCCGCAACCGCTTTATTGAACAATCCTCCAGAGTGTTCAATGTCACCGGGCAGGTTTCCTACAGTGATGCCGTGAAAAAGGCTGCACCGGCTGTGGTCAGTATCTCTACCAACAGCCTGTCACAGCGTGGTGACAGCAACCTGCCCCTGCCCCAGAGAACCCATGCCCGCAGCACCCCGGAAGGTTCCGGCGTTATTGTTGATCCTGAAGGTTATATCCTGACCAACCACCATGTGATTCAAAATGCGGCCAGGCTGATGATTACCCTGCGCGATGGCCGGGAAGTCAAAGCCCGCATTATTGGCACCGACCCGGAAAGCGATCTTGCCGTGTTGAAAGTCAACCTGAAGGATTTGCCCTATCTGGACCTGGTAGACTCTGGCAGCGCAGAAATTGGTGATGTAGTGCTGGCCATTGGCAACCCATTCGGACTGGGACAGACGGTGACCATGGGCATTATCAGCGCCACCGGCCGGAATGACCTGCAACTGAATACCTATGAAGACTTTATCCAGACCGATGCCGCCATCAATATCGGCAACTCCGGTGGTGCCCTGGTCAATGCCTATGGTGATCTGATTGGCATCAGTACGCTATTGTTTTCCCGTGGTGGGGGCAGTGAAGGGGTTGGCTTTGTGATTCCCTCCAATATGGCCCGCTTTGTTATGGATTCCATCATTAAATATGGCCGGGTGATTCGGGGCTGGCTGGGTATTGAATCACAGCCACTGAGCTCGGCACTGGCAGAAGCCTATGGCGTCAGCACAAAAGTTGGCATTTTAATTACCGGGGTTTATGAAGATGGTCCTGCCGACCGGGCGGGTTTGCGACGTGGCGATATTCTTACCGGCATCAATGGCCAGAGCACCCGGGATGGCCGCAAGGTAATGAATATGGTGGCCCGTATTCCACCGGGCCAACAGATGACCATGCAGGTGTTGAGGGATGGCGAAGCGATTGAGTTAACCGCACAGGCAACGACAAGGCCAACTATTGTTAACTGAATGCAATGCACTCGTGCATGGTTTCAATGAGTTTGACGTGTACAATCTCCGTTCACCCTGAGCGGAGTCGAAGGGTGCTTGGCACGATCTATCAGAGTCCGGAGTTTCCGCCCTTCGATGCTTCGACAAGCTCAGCACTCAGGACGAACGGAGTGCGGAGGCATGACAACCCGTCAAACTCATTGAAACCATGCACTAGGAGCCTAATTATTATGAAAATTCGAGCCACCCATGAAATTAGCCATATTGCCAGAAGGGCGAACATCCTGACCATCGGGGCCATCATTTGAAAAAGGGTCAACGTTTTGCATTCCCCAGCATCCCTGAGCCCCGGATTGGGGCTTGGTCTGGTCTTTTTTGGAATAGATAGCCTTATAATACGATGTCAGGTTAATCCCATGGGAATACAGAGGATTCTTACTATCCAGTGTTTTGTAATTCACATCACTCGAACCCAACCTTCTGGTACGGATCTCAAGCGTTGAATTGCTAATCACTTCAAGGGGGCGATCCCAGTGTTCGGAGCAAAAAACATATTCCAGGCGTTGCTGCTTAAAGCCCGGTTTTAATGGCACATAAGGGTCTTTTGGTTTACATCTCTCGCCTTGAGTGACTGGGTAAAAGGTGGTGATAACGGCATAATGACCTGCTGATACTTTGGATGCTTCTGCTTTAAATGCTGCTCCTGCTTTTGAGCCAAGCTTACTTGCTACTGATTCCGCTTCCTTGCTGGGATTATGAACAGAAAAGAGGCGGACGTAGCAGTCACAACCTGTAATCTTGACCAATTTTCCATCACGCGAAAAACTTTCAATCTGGGATATGTTTGGGTTTTTATCTGCGTGTGTTAAATAGAGGTCTTTTTGCGTGAAGACAGTCAGGGTGCGAGTTTTACCGACGCCTTTCAAAACAAATGACCTGGTATCTTTTGGATTTAATGAAGAATTACCGATGAGCTTGAGAAATTCATCATGTGTTGTACCAAGGGAAATGGTTGGCATGCTGCCACTGCTTGCGTTCATAATAATATCTCCCTGATTGGGAACCGTTAAAAGAATTCGTTCTACGCCAACAATCCAGTTAGCTGTTTGAATTTTAGACTTCCAATTCAGGCAAAAGTTCAAACATCATCCTTGAAAAACACCGGTTAAATTTTCAGCGGGTGGTAGACAAACGCTTTTAAGGAATCCTTCAGTGGCAGACAGTCAGAGTCAGTTGACAGCACTTCTGCCAATAATATCCGATTTTGCACCAGGCGTTGACGAATACAGGTTCGGGCACAGGCTTGCAGCGATCCGGGCTGATAAACGGGTATATGATTACGCAGGGAATCGATGATTTCGGGGTCAGCTCTTCCAGCTTCAGCACTTTTCAGAGCTGTCCAGCCCAGCTGGTTACGCACACCTGGATCGGCACCATTATCCACCAGAATCCTGACCAATTCCGGGCTTTGATTTGCTATCCCCAGATGTAGCGGGGTATCGCCATCTTCACCACGGGCATTGGGGTCAGCGCCGTTAGCCAGTAAGAGCTTGAGCAGCTGGACAGCGCAGCCATCATCTCTGTTTACCACAAAATTCAGCGTGGTCTGGCCAGAATTGCTGCAAGTATTGGGGTTCGCACCGTTAGCCAGCATCAGCCTGACTTCAGCAACAGGTCGCAGTTTTTCTACCAGACAGTTCAACGTGGTTCGGCCAGAGCTGTTGCACAGGTCGGGATCGGGGTTGGCACCGTGATTCAACAGGGTATGGACAATATCGGTGTGTTGTTTGGATACTGCCTTGTAAAGTGGGTTCAAGGTCCAGACGCCAAACGTGTCGGGGTTGGCACTGTGAGCCAGCAACTGGTCAACTATTTTGCACGCCCCTTGTTCCGCCGCTTTATTAAGTGGGGTAAAACCGAACTGGTCTGGAATATCGGGGTCAGCACCGTGCTCCAACAGAGTACTTACGGCCGAAAGATTGCCACAGATAACGGCACATTGCAGCGGGGTACGGTTCAGTGCAGTCACGGCATTAAGGTCGGCACCGTGATTCAGCAGGCAATTCAGGAGCAGCGCCGTCTGATCGTTGCTGTTCCTTGTAGCAAAATGCAACGCAGTAAAGTGGCCGCTGTCACAGGTTTTCGGGTCTGCTCCCCGGTGCAGCAAGGCTTTGACCCTATCATAATTGCCATGCCAGGCAGCATCCAGCAGCTGGTCGTTAAGGGCTGGCGGGTCATTATATCTGACGACTGATGTCGTTTTGTCGTCCATCGATAACGGTACTCTTCGGTTACTTGCCGAAGCGGCGGCAAATCCCGGATTGTGGTCTGCTGAGGCGCCCGGCTGCTGCAGAGACAGCAAAGGCGTTGCAGGTAAACTGCCGGTCGGTTCCTCTGGCTGGTCGCTGCCAATCCAGGGATACAGACATTGCCTGATACTTGCGAACATTTCGTCAAAACGTCAGTGGGTTGGACACAAATTTTTTCAACGGATTTGGCAACGGCAAACGTTGAGTTACCAGTGACAGCGGTTTTGCCCGGTTTTTTTTCGGAGTCATCTGTGGCTGCACCCGGGTTGCACGCATACAGTTTCGGGCACAAACTTTCGTCGCCCCGGGTTTAAAGGGCTCACGCAGGGCATCAATGATGTGCACAGGTGCCCCTGTAGCGAGGGCAGCCTCCAGGGCGGTCTGGCCTGACTGGTTGCGAATATCAGGATTGGCACCATGGGCCAGCAGCATGTCAACGCAGGTTGAGTTGCTTTTCTTTATCGCCAGATGCAGCGGGGTTTCGCCCTTTTGGCTCGCCTTGTCGGGATTGGCACCGTGAGCCAGCAAATCGTCAACCATGTTGGTGCGCCCGTTAAATACTGCATGATCCAGCGCGGTACTACCGTCATTATCAGGAATATTGGGATCGGCACCTTCGCCCAGTAGGATGTTAACGGTCAAAAGTGAAAATACGCCACCAATGACAGCATTGCACAGCGGGGTGTGTCCCATACTATTACGGGCATTAATATCGGCACCGTGATCCAGCAGGCACTTCAGGAGCATGACGGTCTGATTGTCTGGTTTCGATCCGGCCCAGTGCAGCGCCGTCCAGTGAGCGAGGTCATGGACTTGCGGATCAGCCTCGTGATCCAGCAAGGCCTTGCAGACATCATAACTGCCTTTTTTGGCAGCCATAAGCAGAGGTATGAACTCTTCATTAGTCAACGGATCGATAGTGGCGACATTGGGGTCAATCCCTCTGTCCAGCAGTGTCTTGAGACATTCGTACACTCTGTATGAGTCCCTGAACCAGAAAAGCGGGTAGCGGCCTTGCTGGTCACAGAGATTGGGATTGATTCCCTGCTCCTCCAGCAGGTTCAGCAGATCGTAGAGGGCTGACAGATCACCTTTCTTTCCTTTCCTGATTGCTACTGCCAGTTGATCACCCAAATCACCCAAATCGAGGTCAGACGTTGATGGATGTATGTTCCCGTTACCCGGGGAAGCCAGCGCACATGCTGAAATACTTCCTTCGCTGGCAACGGGTTGCTGGAGAGAAGGTACTGGCTGTGCGTGCCAGCCCTCGGCCGTTGCCGCCGAATTGGCCGGGTCATCCCGGGATAAACATTGTCTGATGTTTGAGTACGTTTCGTTAAGAGCCAGCGGGTTGGACACAAATTTTGTCAAAGGATCTGACAACGACAGGCGTTGAGATTTTATCGACAGCGGTTTTGTCCGAGTTTTTTTCAGGGTCATCCGGGGCCGCAGCAGGGTTGCACGAATACAGTTTCGAGTACAAATCTGCAGCGACAAGGGTCTAAAGGGCTCACGCAGGGTATCAATGATGCGAGGAGGTGAACCTTTAACCAGGGCAAACTCCAGGGCGGTCTGGCCAGACGAATTGCGAATATTGGGATTGGCACCATGGGCCAGCAGCATGTCAACACAGGTTGAGTTGCTTTTCTTTATCGCCAGATGCAGCGGGGTATAGCCCTTTTTGCTCGCCTTGTCAGGGTTGGCGCCGTATTCAAGGAGCATATCCACAATGTCGTCTGTGTATTGCCTGCGTAATGCCACGCAAAGTGAGTTGCTCACCCCGTAGCTGTGAATACTGCCTGGCGTATCAGGATTGGCACCATGAGCCAGCAAGTCGTCGACAATGTTAGCGCACCTGTTAAAGACTGCATGGTCCAGCGCGGTTTTACCATCTATATCAGGAATATTGGGATCGGCACCTTCGCCCAGCAGGATGTTAACGGTCAGAAGTTCCCTGTGAAGGACGGCAATGCACAGCGGGGTGTACCCAACATCATTACGGGCGTTAATATCGATACCGTGATCCAGCAGACACTTCAGGAGCATGACGCTCTGTTCGCTTACATGCCGTGCGGCAAAGTGCAGCGCCGTCCAATTAGCGCCGTCACGGGCTTGCGGATCCGCTCCGTGGTCCAGCAAGGCCTTGCTGATCTCATAACTGCCCTGTTCGGCAGCCAGAAGCAGAGGTATGCAATCTTTATTAGACAACCGGTCGATAGTGGCGAAATTGGGGTCAATCCCCCTGGTCAGCAGGGTCTTGAGGACATTTGACACTCCGCTGTATTGGTAACTGATCCAATAGAGCGGGTGGTGGCCTTGCTGGTCGCAGAGATTAGGGTCAATCCCCCGCTCCTCCAGCAGATTCAGCAGGTTGTCTACGGCTTTTCGGTCACCCTCCCTGGTGGCTGCTACCAGTTGATTGCCCAAATCAACCAAATCGAGACCAGACGTCGATGGATGCATGCTCCCATTGCCCGGAGAAACACCCCCACGTGCTGAACTATTCTCTGCACTGGCAACGGGTTGCTGGAGAGAAGGTACTGGCTGTGCGTGGGAACCCTCGGCCGTTTCCTCCGGATTGCCAGTGTCATCCCGGGAAAATGAACATTGCCTGATGCTTGAGAACATTTCGTTAAAACGTCAGTGGGTTAGAAACAAATTTTTTCAACGTATTTGGCAACGGCAAACGTTGAGTTACCAGTGACAGCGGTTTTGCCCGAGTTTTTTTCAGAGTCATCTGCGGCTGCACCCGGGTTGCAAGAATACAGTTTCGGGCACAAACTTTCGTCGCCCCGGGTTTAAAGGGCTCACGCAGGGCATCAATGATGCGAGGAGGTGAACCTGTAACTACGGCAATCTGCAGGGCGGTCTGGCCTGACTGGTTGCGAATATTGGGATTGGCTCCATGGGCCAGCAGCTTGTCAACACAGCTTGCGTTGCTTTTCTCTATCGCCAGATGCAGCGGGGTATCGCCCTTTTTGCTCGCCTTGTTGGGATTGGTACCGTAAGCAAGGAGCATATCCACAATGTCGTCTGTGTATTGCTTACTTAATGCCATGCAAAGTGAGTTACTCCACCCGCAGCTGGAGGTGTCGCCGGGCGTATCAGGATTGGCACCGTGAGCCAGCAAATCGTCAACCATGTTGGTGCGCTCGTTAAAAACGGCATGGTCCAGCGCGGTACTACCCTCATTATCAGGAATATTGGGATCGGCACCTTCGCCCAGCAGAGTGTTAACGGCCAAAAGTGAAAGTGAAAATACGTCACCAATGACGGCATTGCACAGCGGGGTGCGTCCCATACTATTACGGGCATTAATATCAACACCGTGATCCAGCAGGCACTTCAGGAGCATGACGGTCTGATAGCCTGGTTCCGATGTGGCCCAGTGCAGCGCCGTCCAATTAGCGAGGTCATGGACTTGCGGGTCAGCCCCGTGATCCAGCAAGGCCTTGCAGACCTCATAACTGCCTTTTTTGGCAGCCAGAAGCAGAGGTATGTTCGCTTCATCAGTCAACGGATCGATAGTGGCGATATTGGGGTCAATCCCTCTGTCCAGCAGTGTCTTGAGACATTTGTGCACTCTGTATGAGTCCCTGAACCAAAAAAGCGGGTAGCGGCCTTGCTGGTCGCAGAGATTGGGATTGATTCCCTGCTCCTCCAGCAGGTTCAGCAGGTCGTTGAGGGCTGACAGATCACCTTTCCTACCTTCCCTGATTGCTGCAGCCAGTCGATCGCCCAAATCAACCAAATCGAGATCAGACGTCGATGGATGTATGCTTCCGTTGCCCGGGGAAGCCACCGCACGTGCTGAAATATTTTCTGCGCTGACAACAGGTTGCTGGAGAGAGGGTACTGCCCGTGCGTGGGAACCCTCGGCCGTTTCCTGCGGATTGACAGAGTCATCCCAGGGAAATAAACATTGTCTGATGCTTGAGTACATTTCTTTAAAAGTCAGTGGGTTGGACACAAATTTCTTCAAGGGTTCTGACAACAGCAGGTGTTGAGATGCTATTAACAGCGGTTTTGCCCGGTTTTTTTTCGGGATCATCCGAGGCCGCATCAGGGTTGTACGAATACAGTTTCGGGCACAAATCTGCAGCGACCCGGGTTTAAAGGGCTCACGCAGGGCATCAATGATGCGAGATGGTGCCCCTGCAACGACGGCAACCTCCAGGGCGGTCTGGCCTGACTGGTTGCGAATATTGGGATTGGCTCCATGGGCCAGCAGCTTGTCAACACAGCTTGCGTTGCTTTTCTCTATCGCCAGATGCAGCGGGGTATCGCCCTTTTTGCTCGCCTTGTTGGGGTTGGCACCGTAAGCAAGGAGCATATCCACAATGTCGTCTGTGTATTGCATACTTAATGCTATGCACAGTGCGTTGCTCCACCCGTAGCTGTGGATGGCACCGGGCGTATCAGGATTGGCACCGTGAGCCAGCAAGTCGTCGACCATGTTGGTGTACCCTTTAGAGACTGCATAGTCTAGCGCGGTACTACCGTCATTATCAGGAATATTGGGATCGGCACCTTCGCTCAGCAGGGTGTTAACGACCGGAAGTTCGCCGCGAAGGATGGCAGTGCACAGCGGGGTGTGTCCCCGATTATTACGGGCATTAATATCGACACCGTGATCCAGCAGGCACTTCAGGAGCATGACGCTTTGTATCTTGTATTCCCATGTGGCCCAGTGCAGCGCCGTCCAATTTGCGCCATCACGGGCTTGCGGATCAGCTCCGTATTCCAGCAAGACCTTGCTGACCTCATAACTGCCTTTACGGGCGGCACAAAGTAGAGGTATGTTCTTTTTTTCATTCCACTGATCAATGTTGCAAAGATTGGGGTTCGCCCCCCTGTCCAGCAGGGTCTTGAGAATTCTGTTATCTTCGCCCACGGCACTGGCCCAATAAAGCGGGTAGTAGCCTTGCCGGTCGCAGAGATCGGGGTCAATCCCCAGATCCTGCACCAGATTCAGCAGGTTATTGACGGCTGGCAGGTCTTGTTCCAGGATTGCCAGTGCCAGTTGATTGCCCAAGCCCCGCAAATCGACATCAGACGTCAGTGGATGTAAGCTCCCGTTGCCGGGGGATGCCACCGCTCGTGCTGAAATATTTTCTGCACTGGCAACGGGTTGCTGGAGAGAAGGTAATGGCTGTGCTTGGGAACCCTCGGCCGTTTCCTCCGGATTGCCAGTGTCATCCCGGGAAGATGAACATTGTCTGATGCTTGAGAACATTTCGTTAAAACGTCAGTGGGTTAGAAACAAATTTTTTCAACGTATTTGGCAACGGCAAACGTTGAGTTACCAGTGACAGCGGTTTTGCCCGAGTTTTTTTCAGAGTCATCTGCGGCTGCACCCGGGTTGCAAGAATACAGTTTCGGGCACAAACTTTCGTCGCCCCGGGTTTAAAGGGCTCACGCAGGGCATCAGTGATGTGTACAGATGCCCCTGTAGCGAGGGCAGCCTCCAGGGCGGTCTGGCCTGACTGGTTGCGAATATCAGGATTGGCACCATGAGCCAGCAAGTCGTCGACCATGTTGGCGCACCTGTTAAAGACTGCATAGTCCAGTGCGGTTTTACCATCTTTATCAGGAATATTAGGATCGGCACCTTCGCCCAGCAGGATGTTAACGTTCATAAGTTCCTTACGAAGGACCGCAATGCACAGCGGGGTGTGCCCATCATGATTACGGGCATTAATATCGGCACCGTGATCCAGCAGGCACTTCAGGAGCATGACTTTCTGTTCGCTAAATCGCCGTGCGGCAAAGTGCAGCACCGTCCACCCACAGTCATGGGCTTGCAGATCAGCCCCGTGGTCCAGCAAGGCCTTGCTGATCACATAACTGCCATCTTCGGCGGCCAGAAGCAGAGGTATGTACTCTCTATTAGTCAATGGGTCGAAAGTGGCGAAATTGGGGTCAACCCCCCTGGTCAGCAGGGTCTTGATGACATTTGCCACTCTGTTGAATCGGTCACTGATACCATAGAGCGGGTGGTGGCCTTGCCGGTCACAGAGATTGGGGTCAATCCCCCGCTCCTCCAGCAGGTCCAGCAGGTTGTCCACGATTTCCCGGTCACCATCACTGGTTGCTGCTACCAGTTGATCAACCAAATCAAGATCAGACGTCGATGGATGCATGCTCCCGTTGCCTGGGGAAGCAACCCCATGTGCTGAAATATTTTCTGCGCTGGCAAAAGGTTGCTGGAGAGAAGTTACTGGCTGTGTGTGGGGATCCCCGGCCGTTTCCTCCGGATTGGCGGCGTCAGGTGAACATTGTCTGATGCTTGAGTCCATTTCTGTCAAAGGATCTGCTGACGGCAGGTGTTGAGATTCTTTTGACAGCGGTTTTATCCGGTTTTTTTTCTGGGTCATCCGGGGCCGCATCAGGGTTGCACGAATACAGCGTCGGGCACAAAACTGCAGCGACCCCGGTTTAAAGGGCTCACGCAGGGCATCAATGATGCGCGGAGGTGACCCTGTAACGAGGGCAGCCTCTAGGGCGGTCTGGCCTGACTGGTTGCGAATATTGGGATTGGCACCATGGGCCAGCAGCTTGTCAACACCGGTTGCGTTGCTTTTCTCTATCGCCAGATGCAGCGGGGTATCGCCCTCTTTGCTCGCCCTGTTGGGGTTGGCACCGTAAGCAAGGAGCATATCCACAATGTCGTCTCTGTATTGCTTACTTAATGCCATGCACAGTGCGTTGCTTCTCCCATCGCTGTCGATGCCGCCGGGCGTATCAGGATTGGCACCATGAGCCAGCAAGTCGTCAACCATATTGGTGCTCATGCCCAAGACTGCACTGTCTAGCGCGGTACGACCGTAATTATCAGGAATATTGGGATCGGCACCTTCGCTCAGCAGGATGTTAACGGCCAGAAGAGTGTCACGAATGACGGCATTGAGCAGCGGGGTGCGTCCCATACTATTACGGGCATTAATATCAGCACCGTGATCCAGCAGGCACTTCATGAGCATGATGCTCTGTTTGCCGAAGTTCCGTGTGGCCCAGTGCAGTGCCGTCCAATCAGAGCCGTCACGGGCTTGCGGATCAGCTCCGTATTCCAGCAAGACCTTGCTGACCTCATAACTGCCGCTTTCGGCGGCACAAAGCAGAGGTATGTTCTTTCTTCCATTCCACGGGTCAATGTTGCAGAGATTGGGGTTCGTTCCCCTGTCCAGCAGGGTCTTGAGAATTCTGTCAGCGCTGCCCCAGCGACTGGCCCAATAAAGCGGATAGTAGCCTTGCCGGTCGCAGAGATTGGGGTCAATCCCCAGATCCTGCACCAGGTTCAGCAGGTCGTTGACGGCTGCCAGATCTCGCTTCCTGATTGCCGCTGCCAGTTGATCGCCCAGGCCCCGCAAATCGAAATCAGACGTCAGTGGACGTAAGATCCCGTTATCTGGGGAAGCCACCCCACGTGCTGAACTATTTTCTGCGCTGGCAACAGGTTGCTGGATAGCAGGCGATGGCTGTGCATTGGAACTCCCGGTCCCTTCCTCCGGATTATCAGTATCATCCCAGGGTAATAAACACTGTCTGATATCTGGGCTCATGTCTGTCCGTCGCTGGAAAGTCCCAAAGGGGGAGGTTGATACCTGCCTTTTCGTTACTGAATCCAGGAGCCTGTCCGAGAATAGACTGCCCTACTGCGGTGGCAGCAAATTGGTCTAAAAAGTCGGAAATTTTTAGCAAATAGAACCACTATTCACTAAAAATTTCCGACTTTTTATCCTCAATTTTCTGCCATCCTCGCTACGGGCGCTATTCTCGGACAGGCTCCTAGCGTTTCATCATTTTAAGAGACAAATGACGAATAGAGGCTAGTTCAAAAGGCCCGTTGTGCAAGCCTGTTGCCTGTGTTTTGTTCTGGTGACAATACCGGGCAGGCGTTCATTCTTAACTCGGCAAGTACTCTTTCCCCCAGCCAGTACCGATAACTTTGTCGTTTAGCATGGTGGCAATTTGTTCATTGGTATAACCAAGACCCGCAACAATCTCGGTAGTCGAATGGCCTAATCGCTCGGTTGGTGTTTGCGCAATAATCTGTGCCCGTGAAGGCCTGATTGAGTAGTGATCAATAATAGTCACTGCATGTCCACTGGGATGATCGCGGTAGCTGGAAAACGCATAACTGCCAAGGTCAATTCCCACTTTGCCATCGGCAGGGCGAGTGTAACGCTCCCGAAGCTCGGCGATCCCCACTGAGCGCACCGCTGCAATATCCTGTTCCCGCAGCGCCTGCGCCCAATGATCGGCGCTTTCCCGGGAGAGAACCTCGGTCAAAAAGGCCTTCTTATTTTTTGCTTCACTAATGCCAGCAAGGCCCGGAACGCGTTCCAGCTTGATCAACTCCTGCTCGCTGGCATCAATAAATAAATTGCCGTCTTTCGTTGCGTAAAAATGCGATAAATCGTGATTACCCAAGGCCTCTCGCCCGGATGCTTCATCAAACGGAGCTCGCCCCTGATAATCGTAGGCAAATTTAATTTGTGCCAGATTGGTTGCCGCAGATAACGAAGTACACGCCCGGCTATGCCGCCCGGTGTGCATTTTGTGATAAAGGCTTAAGGCCATCCCCAAACCGCCCACAAAACCACAATTAACATCCAAAGTACCCAGGTGTGCGTGTTCTTCTGGCGTTTGTGGTCCACCAAAACGACTCATAATGCCGCTATTTGCCTGAATAATGTCGTCGTAGCCTATGTAGTCTGTTTTGGGTCCACGGGTTGGTCCTCCCAGGCAGTCTAAACGACAGAATAACACGCCCGGATTAACGGCCTGTAAGCTGGCTTCGTCAAGCCCCAGAGGCGCTATCTGGCGCTCGGGGGCATTAATTAACACCAGGTCAACGGATCGAATTAGCTGGTGAAAAATATCCCGTCCCTGTTCAGTATTGATATCAACCAACGCACTCTTTTTGCCAATATTGGCTTGAAAACTGTACACGGTGCCAATCAGTGGATCATACAATGGTGTCACCGGATCCAATTTGATCACCTCGGCACCAAAGCGACTTAAAAAGGCAGCAGAATGGGGGCCGGCAATGACATTGGTTAAGTCGAGTATTTTCACCCCTGCCAACCAGGCCTGGCGGTTGTCCGGTGCCGCAACCGCGCCAGTGGGCCGGGGCGTTGCTTTAACCTCTGAAAGCTCAGCCAGTGCTGCCTCAAAATCAACCGTGACTCTGGCCCTTGGCTGTAACATTTGTTCGGCCGATTCTTCCAGCCAGACCATAGGCCCCGGTTGTTTCATCATTCCGTATTCAGGATCATCCACTTCAACGATCAATCCCGCCTGCGCACAGTGGTCACTGTTCACCCATTCCTGAGTGGTGCGATGCGGTGCCCCCGGAATTTGCCCTTCACCAAAGATAACCCCCCACTCTTCTGAGGTTTTGGTTAAAAACACCCGCTTCATTTTGGCCGAGATAATATCAGCCCACTTCTTCGGCAGTGGATAAACGCCAATGGAGGTTTCGTCATCCCACTCATCAACCGGTAAATGCAGATTGTGCACCTCAGGTAAGCCTTCGGCCAACAACTCATCATATAAGCCCGTCACCTGTAAACAGCGTTTGGCATGATTGCGATGGGATGGACAAACGACGTAGAAAAAGCGACCGTCTTTGCATTGGTAAGTGCGATAAAAGGGATCCAGATACTCTTGTAAATCGTCGTAGCTAACATCCATCGGCAGATTGTTTTCCTTGCGATGGCTGATTTCATGCTCGCGCATGGTCAGGTAGCGTTTGGGCAAATCTTCAATAACGATGGAGTTGTACGACAACCCTTCCATTAAGGCAGCGACAATCGGCACTTCAATATGATCACCAACACCGAGTTTTTCCCGGGCGAACAGTGCCATCACCACCGAGCTGGCCGCCAGCGTTGTCGCATAGGCTGAGCACAATGACAAAGGAGAAAAACTGGGATCCACGCCCATCAACACCCGGTTAAAGCCCATATCGGTGAAAGCACCAGAGTTAGCGGCAACAATAGCCTCTGTTGCTTTCCACTGACTGCGCAATTGATCATTACTGGCGTAGCCCGGCATGGAAATTGTGATCAGCTCAGGACGTGCTTGCCGCAACTGCGCAAAATCAATTCCCAGGCGCTTTAAGACTCCGGGACGAAAACTTTCCAAAACAATATCGGCGTGATCAATTAAGGTTAACGCCTGTACCAGACCCTGATCGGATTTCAGATCAATAGTTACCGTGGTTTTGTTCCGATTCAAAACAGCATTGGCAGGGCTCTGCCATTGTGGCCCGGTTGGTGGATCAATATGAATCACCGTTGCCCCCAGGTCAGCCAGAATCATGGCGACTGCAGGCCCGGCTATTTGCTGGCCAAAATCAATAACCCGAATACCGATTAATGGTAGATTTGCTTTCATACTCAATGTGTTTTCTCACTCTATTTAATTAGTAGTTCTGACTTTCAATCTCCAGCGTAAAAACGTGAAAAGTAATAATTTTGTTTATCATAAAAGTCGTTATTAATTAATTAGCCCATTTGAAAACTGAGTAGTTACCTTTCAAATTTATTAAACACTGACATAGTAAACGCTTGACAAAAAGTGACCAGCAATAAAAACATTACCTTTGATCTTAATTTTTTTATAGCAGCCAGACATCATGTTTTGACCGGTTGAGCCTCACTGAGTAACCAGGTACGAAATGCCTCGATATCCTGATGTTTAACATTAGAGCTGGGGTAAACGAGATAAAAAGCTTCATCGGTTGGAATTTTAGTTTTAAACGGGGTAACCAACTTACCCGAATCAATAAGATCCTTTACCAGGCTGGTGCGACCAAGCGCAATACCCTCCCCCAATACCGCCAACTCCAATGCCGATACCAACGTGTCCATATAAAAGCCCTGGCAGGTCTTCATATCCTTATAATTGGCCTGGCAGAGCCAGTGCCCCCAACCTTCTTCATAGCCCATCACGTGCAGCAACAAATGCTCAGAGAGATCAAAGGTGTCTTCATCAATCGGGTATTTTGCCAGGTAGTCGGGACTGCACACAGGAAAGAGCTCATCCCAGGTTAACCGGTCGCTGGTCATCCCCTGCCAATGACCCTTGCCGTAACGAATTTCCAGATCGCTGTCCTGGCTGCTTTCCCGCTCAACTTCATTCACCCAGATATTGCTGGTCAAACGCAGGTTAGTATCCGGGTATTGCCTTCTAAAATTTTTCAGCCTCGGCGCTAACCACTTAATAAAAAACACCATATTCACTTTAATGGTCAGCAGGCTCGTTCGACCATGGCCAAAGATCTCTTCCGTAGCAACGGTCAGGCGTTCAACAGAATCGTGGACAGCGGGTAGATAGGCAGCCCCGGCATCGGTCAGCTCCAGTCCCCTTGGCAACCGGCGAAACAATAAACAACCCAACTGGCTCTCCAGCCCCTTGACCTGCTGGCTCACGGCAGCCTGAGTCAGGTTTAACTCGTTAGCCGCATGAGTAAAACTCAGGTGCCGGGCGGAGGCCTCAAACGCCCTGATCCAGTTTAAGGGCGGCAGTCGTTTTTTCATAAGAACACCGTATAAGTGCCTGAGCATTTGAAATCATATTGCAAACTGACCAGATCAAAGGGAAGTTAACGACTTAAACAAATGTTTAATTATTATTTCAAGATTTTTAGCTTTGTTTTTAAGTAGCTGGCCATATGGAATCACATATTTCTGGCTACTTGGGCAGGTGCTATGCGAGGCACAACGGAGGGAGCATAGCCGTAGCTATGTGACCGGAGTTGTAACGAAGCAGAGTGCCTGAACAAGGAGTCAGAAATATATGATTTCATATGGTTAGCTACTTAATATTACATAACTTAATAAACAGCACTTACAAATTATTTTATACCTTTGCCATAAGTTTTATTGATTGTCTTCAAACCGAAAGCTGCTCAAAATCATGCCATGTCGTAAAAGTCGCTAGTACGCAAAAACAGGTACATGAGGAAATATTACTTCCTGTCGTCTAACCTGATCTCTATGTTTATATCACTTCCCGAAGACTTACCATCCAGCCTGCCTGAGTATATTGCTCAACGGCAGGACCAGAATGTTCAGCTGCATGAGCGGTTGCCCGGCAACAGGCCCGGATTGAACAACTCGATAACGCTCCCAACCACCATGCCCTCCTGTTTGTGCAGAAGAGGTGATTGCGCATGAAGACATTCCCGAGGGATCCACCCGTTACGGTCGGGAGCCCAGCTCCGATCAGGCGATGGAAATTAAGGTTAAGACCATTCAAAAGCAGTCAGGAAAGAACGGTTCAGTGTTCCGGATGACCCGACCTTACCCCTGCACAATAACCCTTGCGCCAGTCAGTGCAGGCGTTTTTGAGTACTTACCCGTGCGTCCAGGTTTACCGAGCGGAGCGATACTATGAACAGCCCGAAATCAGGAACCGGTATTTTCGCCAATACCCATCCCGTGATGAGCAGAGGCTCGGCGATCGTCATTGTCGCCTTTGTCCTTTTTACGATCATTGCCCCGGCATATGCTAATAGCCTCTATGAAGCCGCCAAGCGCTTTATCGCCACAAGTCTGGCCTGGTATTACACTCTCCTGATGAGCTTCTTTTTACTCCTGGCCATATACACAGCGTTCAGTCGCTTTGGCCGCATTAAGTTAGGCCATGACCACGACAAACCCGAATACGGCTTCTTTTCCTGGTTCTCGATGCTGTTCAGTGCAGGTATTGGTATCGGCATCCTGTTCTGGAGTATTGCCGAGCCAATTTACCACTTGCAAAGCAATCCTTTTATTGCTGAAGGGCAGACAAAAACCGTGGCAGCCGCACAGGTAGCGATGCGCTTCAGTATCTTTCACTGGGGCTTACACGGTTGGGCACTATTTGCGATTACGGGTATGGCATTAGCTTATTTCACCTACCGCAAAGGCCTGCCATTATCGATCCGCTCTGGCTTGTACCCGACCTTTGGCAACAAAATATACGGCCCGATTGGCCACATGGCGGACTTGCTGGCGGTTTTCGGTACTGTATTTGGTATCGCCACCTCGTTAGGACTTGGCGCACAGCAGATGAACGCAGGTATTAGCTATCTGTCTGGTATCAATATCAGCCCGGCCAACCAGGTGATCATTATTACGCTCATTACCGGATTGGCAACGCTCTCAACGTTAAGAGGCCTGGACAAAGGCCTGAAAAAAGTCAGCGAATTAAACATGCGCCTTACCGCATTAATGCTCACCTTCTTTATTGTTCTGGGGCCAACTGCTTATTTACTGGGAGCCTTTGTCACTAACCTGGGTGATTACATGACACATGCCGTCGGGCTCGGTTTTTGGGTTGACCCGGATCCCAAAAGCCAATGGCAGAGTTGTTGGACCCTGTTTTATTGGGGCTGGTGGATCGCCTGGGCACCCTTTGTCGGCATTTTTATTGCCCGTATCTCTAAAGGCCGTACCGTCAAAGAGTTTATTCTGGGAGTCTTGATCGCCCCAACGTTACTGGCAACCTTTTGGATCACTGCGTTTGGTAATACGGCTATTTTTATTGAACTCTTTGGTTCAGGCGGGGTCACAGAGGCCATAAATAAAGACATTACTACGGCTTTGTTTGTCACCATGGAGTTAATGGACCTTGGTACGGTTGTTGTGGGAATCGGTGCCATTATCTGCATAGTCATGCTGGTGACTTACTTTATCACTTCTGCTGACTCGGCAACCCTGGTTATTTGTACGTTAGTATCTATGGGAGAACAAAAACCTCCACCCAAGTTGCGGATGTTCTGGGGCTTACTCATTGGTGCGGTTGCCGGTGTATTATTAATTGCCGGAGGCTTAAAAGCGTTACAAACCGCCTCTATTGTTGCGGCACTGCCCTATTCAATTGTGCTGGCGCTTACTACCTGGGGCTTGTATAAGGCTTTTCGCGAGGAACCCAATATTGACATGCCATACTCAGTCACCCCTGGCGATACTCCACTGCCACCGGAATACGGTCAAAGCTATGCGCTCAAGCGCAGTAAGCAGGAAACAGCGGAGTGTCTGGCGACTAATCAAAATGTTTAGTGCATCATTTCGATGAGTTTGATGTGTACAATCTCCGTTTGCCCGACAATGGCAGAACAAGCCCTGGCCTCAGGCTCACCGGGCAATAACCCAAGAGTACCAGGCACAGAAGAACTCGTGAGCATGTACCAGGCACTATGGGATTAGCACAATGCTCAAGCACTCATAAATCAACTGTGCCTGAGTGCTAAAAATATCAGCCCCGGGAGGACATCAATGAATACCATTGGTCATTTTATCAACGGTGAAATGGTCTACGATAATGAACGCACCCAGGCAGTGTATAACCCCGCAACAGGCCAGGCAGAAAAACAAGTCGCGCTGGCTTCCGTCGCTACCGTTGAAGAAGCGATCACCAGGGCTGAAGCCGCTTATCCAGCATGGCGCAATACCCCGGCAATAAAGCGCGCCCGTGTCATGTTCAAGTTTAAAGAATTACTGGAACAAAACGCTGAAAAAATTTGCCAGCTTATTGGTCAGGAGCACGGCAAAATTTCACACGACGCTGCGGGTGAATTACAACGCGGTATTGAAAATGTCGAATACGCCTGTGGTATCCCTGAATTGTTAAAAGGTGAACACAGCAAAAACGTTGGCCCGAATATCGACGCCTGGAGTGAATTCCAGCCACTGGGCGTGGTCGCGGGTATCACCCCGTTTAACTTCCCGGTTATGGTGCCACTGTGGATGTTCCCAATGGCCATTGCCTGTGGCAACTGCTTTGTTCTAAAACCGTCTGAGCGCGATCCCGGTGCCACCATGCTGATCGCTGAACTATTACAGCAGGCGGGATTACCTGACGGCGTTCTGAATGTGGTGAACGGTGATAAAGTTGCGGTGGACACTTTACTAAACGACGCGCGTATTAAAGCGGTCAGTTTTGTTGGCTCAACCCCCATTGCCGAATACATCTACCAAACCGCCAATAACAATGGCAAGCGATGCCAGGCGCTTGGCGCTGCCAAAAACCACGCCATTGTGATGCCAGATGCCGATATGGATAACGCCGTAAACCAGTTACTCGGTGCCGCCTTTGGCTCCTCTGGTCAGCGCTGTATGGCGCTATCCGTGGCAGTAGCGGTTGGCGATCAGACCGCCGATGCATTAGTGGCAAAAATGGCTGAGGCCATGAAAAGCCTGAAAGTTGGTGCCTGCACCGATAGCAGCAACGACTTTGGCCCGGTTATTACCGGTGCTCATCGCGACAAGGTGGTCAGCTACATCAGTCATGCCGAAAGCCAGGGGGCAAGCATCGTCGTTGATGGCCGCACCCCGAACGTCGATGGCTACCCCGATGGCTTCTTTGTTGGCGGCACCCTGATTGACCGGGTAACACCGGAAATGACCAGCTACCAGGAAGAAATCTTTGGTCCGGTACTGCAAGTTGTCCGCGTTAACACCATGCAAGAAGCGATGGACTTGATCGATGCCCACGAATACGGCAACGGTACCTGTATTTTTACCCGCGACGGCGAAGCAGCCCGTTACTTTTCTGATCACATCCAGGTGGGCATGGTCGGCATTAACATACCGCTACCAGTACCTGTTGCTTACCACAGCTTTGGTGGCTGGAAGCGCTCGCTGTTTGGTGACTTGCACGCCTACGGCCCTGACTCCGTGCGTTTTTACACCAGGCGCAAGACCATTACTCAACGCTGGCCTTCTGCCGGTATCCGCGAAGGTGCTCAATTCTCGATGCCAACAATGAAGTAATAGATAAGTAGTTAACCAAATGAAATCATATATTTCTGACTAAGTTGTCAGTCACTCTGCGGCGTTGCAACTCCGGTTACATAGCTACGGCTATGCTCCCTACGTTGCGCCTTGCATAGCAACTGCCCACTTAGCCAGAAATATACGATTCCATTTGGCCAACTACTTAGCACGCCCGGGCAGTATGGGTGTTACCCTATTCGATCACCGTTGCCCGCAGGAGCAAATATGGCATCCGCACTCTTAACCAACAGTGCTGTAAACACGACTGACCACAAACTGCCACTCCTTCTCGGTGTAGACGGCGGTGGCACTTCATGCCGGGCACGTATCGCCGATCTTGACGGCAATATCCTGGGGGAAGGATTCTCAGGCAGCGCAAACCCCCGGACCGGGCTTGATTCAGCCTGCAATACCATCATGCAGGCCACCCGTGCAGCGATGGCTCAAGCGGGCCTGGAAGAGAACGACTTCGGACGTATGTATGCCGGTCTTGGCCTGGCCGGTGTCAATCAGCAGAAAGAACGTGATCTGGTTCTGGGTTGGGGCTTTCCGTTTGCCGGTATTTTCCTGGAAACCGACGCATTCGCCGCTTGCATGGGTGCCTTTAATGGCAGGGATGGCGCGATCCTGATCCTGGGCACGGGCTCCTGTGGTGCCAGCCTGATTGATGGTGAAGTGAAAACCCTTGGCGGCTGGGGCTTTCCAATCTCGGATCATGGCAGTGGTGCCAGCCTGGGCCTTGCGGCGATTCGTTACTCCCTGCTGGCCCACGAAGGCATGAAAGAACAGACACCGTTAAGCCTGGCCATCATGGCAACGTTTGACCACAGTCCTGAACAGGCCGTTGCCTGGCAGGACAGCGCACTCCCCAGAGACTACGGATCTTACGGACCGCTGGTGATTGAACATTTAAGCAAGGGCGATCAACTGGCGGAACAGTTAATTCGGGAAAGCGCTGAAGATGCCGCCATGATGATCCGGGTACTTCATCAGCGTGGCGCTAACCAGTGCGCATTGGTTGGAGGGCTGAGTGAGTTCGTTATGCCCTGGTTGCCAGAAGATGTCGCTGCCATTGCCACCTTGCCACAGGGTGATGCCATGCACGGTGCTCTGTTGATGGCTATGAAACTCTTCTGAAAAACGTTCGGCTTCCATCGGGAAGCCGAATACTCTGGGAACTTAATTTTAGAAAAAAGGTCAGAATTAACACAAAGGGTCAAGAACCATTAATCAAAATGGATCTTGTGTTTTTTTTCAAAATAATGGTTTCAGACTATGCAGAGTGTAAATAGTGGTGATGTTTCAAAAATCACTTACAATCCTCCCCACCAGGAAAACAAAAATCAAAAAATTGATAATATTGATAATAAAGTTTCGCAGAGGGAAAGTGAAACTAACAATCCCATTACTCACAGAACATGTAATACAGCAGGGGATGTAGCTGCATCAAGTTCTGTACAGGCTGCCAGGGCCCTGCCCGATTTGCCATCAATCCACCTGACAAAAAAATTTTACCGGCCCTTAGATAAAAAACCTCTTGAGTTTGGCTGTGAACAACTTATTACACACCGAGACTTCAGGGAATTACTTTCCAAAAATATGAATGTTTATGCAGTACTGACAGATGATTCTCGGGGTGAAGGAGCTGTCAACATTATGGCTATCGGGAAACCAAAATTCAAAGTAAACGAACTGAAGAAAAACTTCTATACAACTGCTTTTCAATATATCCCAACATTAAAAGAAACACCTTGCAGTTCTGATATGATTGGTTTTTTACTTCGTACACCTCGTTGGATTGTCCATCATTTCTACGGGAATCTGAAAATAAAGTCCGCTAATTCCGGGATAATGAATCCGATTGAACAGTCAATCTTTCAAAAATTAAAACCAAAATATGAGGCGGGAGGTATTCACACTCATTTTATTGTTACTCACAAAGATTACCTGAAGGATATCTCTCCACAGGAAGCAAGATTTATTTTTGAGCAAATCTTTGACGAATCTTTCGAAGAGTTAAAAACAATGAAAGAAGATTCAGATCCCGTTGTTAATAATCTGAACCCAAAAGCAACAATTGACGACCTTCCAGAAATCATACGCATTTATGAAGATAAAAACTCTCTGAAAAGGTATAACCCTTGGTGTTTAAATTATCTTGATAAAGCATTACTCAGTAAGGTTAAATGGTTACCTGAATCCGCGAGTACACAACACACAGGGCAGAACTTTTCCTGTAAAATTCTTTGAGGCTCTTTTCGAATTCCAGACTGCTATGCAACCAGCATTTTGACTAAGGGCTGAAGCCTCTTGGGATATTCCCCTGTGAGGCCTTAGCCACAAGCGTAGAAGTGACCACCCCCCCCTCCATCGTATTAACATGCACGGGTTTGGTAAATACCGTCTTTGTCATCATTACGAGCATATTCACCTATGAAATATCCGGGCTTGGCGACCCCGTAGCGAGGGCGGCAGAAAATTGAGGATAAAAATTCGGTTTTGTGAGGTGAATAGCGGGGCTATTTGCCGAACAAAAGCGGATTTTTAGACCAATTTGCTGTCGCCACACGACTGCATGGATGCAGGAGCTAGAGCAACGCAGGAGCAGTTGCCGTGTAGGGCAGTCTATTCTCGGACAGCCTCGTGGTTAATACGATACTCTGCAGAACGTGCGTGTGCCGTCAGCGATTCCCCCCTGGCCAGAACAGAAGCCACTTTCCCCATTTCCGACGCGCCGTCAGCAGAAAACTGAATCACGGAAGAGCGTTTCTGGAAGTCATACACCCCCAAAGGTGAAGAGAAGCGTGCGGTTCCTGATGTGGGCAATACATGGTTCGGACCCGCGCAGTAATCACCCAGGGCTTCTGCCGTATATCGGCCCATAAAAATAGCACCGGCATGGCGTATCTCTGGCAGCCAGTTTTCGGGTTCTTCAACCGACAGTTCAAGGTGTTCCGGTGCGATGCGATTTACCAGTTCACAGGCCGCCGCCAGGTCAGGTACGGCAATCAGGGCTCCGCGCTTATTAAGCGACGCTGCGATAATATCCTGCCGTTCCATGGTTGGCAGCAATCGGTTCATGCTCTCCTGCACCTGCGCCAGAAAAGCCCGGTCCGGTGAGATCAGAATTGCCTGGGCATCTTCATCGTGTTCCGCCTGGGAGAACAGGTCCATGGCGATCCAGTCGGGGTTACTGTGGCCATCACAAACCACCAGTATTTCTGACGGGCCGGCAATCATATCGATACCCACCTGACCAAACACTTCCCGCTTGGCGGTAGCGACATAAATATTGCCGGGACCGACAATCTTGTCCACCTTCGGGATCGTTTCCGTGCCATAGGCCAGTGCCGCCACCGCCTGGGCACCACCGATGGTAAATACACGACTGACCCCGGCAACAGCGGCCGCCGCCAGTACCAGTTCATTCAGCTCACCGTCTGGTGCGGGAACCACCATCACCACCTCAGGCACCCCGGCAACCGAGGCTGGTATGGCATTCATTAGTACCGATGAAGGATAGGATGCACGGCCACCGGGCACGTAAAGTCCCACTCGATCCATCGGGGTCACCTGCTGGCCAAGCAATGTGCCGTCGCTCTCGCGGTAATTCCAGGAGCTTTGCTGTTGATGCTGATGGTAGTCACGAATCCGCTTTGCGGCGGTTTCCAGCGCTGCCCGCTGCTCAGGCTGAATGCTGTTCAGCGCCAGCTGCAAGCGCTCAGCATCGAGAGTCAGCTCATCCATACTAGAGACCTGACGTCGATCAAAACGACAAGTGCAGGACATCACAGCCTGATCTTTCTGGCTGCACACCTGAGCAATAATTTCTTTCACCTGCTGCTGGACACTGTCGTTTGAAACAGACTCCCAGGCCAACAGGGCATCAAGCTGGGCTGAAAACGCCGGACTGCTGAAATCCAGCTGAACCGGGGTTACGACTTCCGACGTCATGCTGATTCCTCAACTGCATTGGTTTCTGCAATGGTTCTGGACAGTTGGTCCAGTAGCTGACCAATCACTTTGTACTTCACTTTCATGGATGCCCTGTTGACCACCATTCTGGAACTGATTTCAGCAATCAGCTCCTGAGGCTCCAGGCCATTGGCCCGCAGGGTGTTCCCGGTATCCACCACATCAATAATGATATCCGCCAAGCCAACCAGCGGAGCCAGTTCCATGGAACCATAGAGTTTAATGATATCCGCCTGAATTCCCTGAGAGGCATAGTACTGCTTGGCAATATTGACAAATTTCGTCGCCACCTTAAGTCGGCCAGAAGATGGTACTGCGCCAACCTTCCCCGCAGTCATCAATTTGCACCGGGCAATGTTCAAGTCCAGCGGTTCATATAACTCAGAGGAGCCGTGTTCCATCAGCACATCCTTGCCAGCAACGCCCATATCGGCGGCACCGTACTCAACATAGGTTGGCACATCGCTGGCACGGACAATCAGCAGGTTTACATGGGGATGCGTGGTACCAATCACCAGTTTGCGACTTTTATCCGGATCCTCCGCAGGCTCAATACCCGCAGTTTTCAATAGAGGGAGAGTCTCTTTCAGGATGCGCCCCTTGGACAGCGCGATAGTGATCTGGCTCGACATACTTCTCTCAGGCTTCCTTACTTATCATGCGTTGTTAAAATGGTGAAGGTAGAAGAACTGCACAGTTAAGAATTAATGAATTGTTATTTACAGGTACCCTTTTTCCAGAGAGTATCACTGGTCTGGATAATAACATAGATATAGGGAAAGGTACGTAGAAAGGCACTAATACAAAGCTGGCATGTGTTGTTTACATGGGCCTGCTCTTCCTGGAAGCATACTAGGGCCTGTTGACGTTTCGTTGCGTGCTCAGCGTATCAGGGCGCTCCTATGACGAGGCGCGGCATTGCAGGAAGGCTGGTTGCCTTTCAAAATGCCGCAACGAAGTCATAGGGGCGCCCTGATACGCCCGAAGGGTGGCTCAGAAAGGCGCCATCTGCTTTGTCAGACTTGCTTGGCGTAGAATAACTACGCGCTGCACAAGTCTTTCGCGCATCTGACGCCTTTCTGAGCCAGACTGCGCGTCCCGCTGAGCACGCAACGAAACGTCAACAGGCCCTGGCTATTTATCTACTCGGTCAGCCTCCCAGGGCCGGAAAGTCCTCCGAAAGCTTCGGATTTGCCGGGGCATTAAGCCGACGTTTTGACCTGTCCATCTCTTTTATACGACCAACAGGCAATACACCCTGCGAAGAGTGCGGCAACGGATTTGCCCGGGAATTGACCGGCAAATCCTGCTTTACAGGAGCCCCTGTTCCGAACATCTTATTGGCAAAATCAAAGTCCCGGGCCATCATCAACCGGATGTCATCGGGCACATCCATGTCACCGACCAGCTTACGTACCGTCCCTACCACCTCTTCAGTAAACTTTTGTTCGGGCTGTTTTTCAGTGCCGGGACTGTAGATACTGCCATCAGGATTACTCTGACTGTTCTGCCAGAATTCCTGCAAGCGCTGGAATTGATAACTCTGGTAAATCGGCTCCAGCACTTTGCCATCCTCCGGGTTAGCCAGCCAGGAGCTGGTGGGTGTGGTAGAGATCAGATGCAACAGGTAGGGCTGTCCCGCTGATTCAGTGGTAACTCCGGATCTGTTCACCAGTTGCACCGCTCTTTCCGGAAGTGCTTCCACCAGGTTGGCAACCAGGAATAACAGACGGGACAGATCCTGCGGTCCAGTTGCATTTCCCTTCACACGATTAACCAGCAAAACCAGACTTTCCAATGGAATCTTCCTGGCCAGAATGGAGTGAGACGGAGCATTACCCAGCCGGAATTCTTTGACCACCTGATCAATGACCTTACCAAGCAGGATAAGATGATATTTTGGATTTTCATCGATTGATACCGTCCGCAGCGCACTCAGCAGCTCTTCATGGGTATCACTGTGAATGGACAAAGGACAGGGGTTAAATAAGCCATTAATAAATCGCAGGGCATTAAATGACCCAATTCCCCTTTCACCTTCCAAGGCAGGTGTATAGGGAGCGCCTTTGAACGACATCGGTATTGCAACAGGTACGGTGAAAAATTGCAGAATGCGATTGGCCGTTTTGGCTAACCAGCGGGTAATCGGGTTTGACCTTTCTTCAGAGAATAGCGTTAACTTTAACTTGATAACCGCCTTGCCATCATCTGCCAAAGTGAGTCCGGGATTGTAGGCCTTAAGCGTATTTTTAAACATGGCTTTACATACCTTACCGAAACGGCCGGCATGAACACGGATTGATTCAATATCATCCAGAGTTCCTGTGGTATTGTTAATAGCAACTTTGGCATCGACTTTAATAGGCCCGCCAATCAGCCACCCGGCAAAACGACTCAACCGGTCGGGCTTCAGCAGTGTTGTTACATCAGCGTAGCCATTGCGATGTCGGTCAAGGTGAATATCCGCCTCGACATGATCAACCAGGCCATGGCCTGCCAGATTCACTTTTACTGATTCAATGGTTGGATGTCCATCCTGCGGCCCGGCACTGATATCGATGTAAGGTCTTGGAGCATACTTATGTATGTTAAGAGAGAGTTTCAGGTTGCTAAGGCCAAAACTGAGAATATCTTCTCCGGGGCCGTCCAGAATATTGTCGTGAAACTCACCCGTAATTTGATCAACATTGAAATCAATATGATCTGGTGTAAATGTCTCCAGCAGACTCCTGGCTAAATCGGCAGGGCTCATCGCAGGGGCAGCTGCTAATAGAGCGGCTTTGTACAACTTGCTTTTTTCCGGTAATTGATAGGAAATGGTGACTCCGGTCACTTCGATATCAACATCAACCTGATTTTCATTCTCAAATATCAGATCCATTTTGCGAATCTGAATAGAGCCATCCTTCATTTTCGTCAGGTAAGCCTGAATATTCTTAAACACCCGACCATCAATGATGACCCGGTCAATCTTCACCGGTTCATTGAGGTTTCCGCAAAAACTCTCATAGGTTTCCGTCGTCTGCATCAGGAAACATAAAATTTTCGGGAGCTCCCTGGCCACACAGCTTTTTGGTTGAACCTGCAAAACGCCAGACGTAATCTTACCCGGATCAAAGCGGTGGGCAAAAGCTGCCGCCAGTTCTGCTGCCAACTTATTGAAGTCAATGTCCTGTGCTTTATTTCGTGCCAGCAGTAATGCTTTATCCTGAACCGCCTGACGTACGGAAGGCATAACCTCCTCCACGGTTTTATCAATCAGGGGATTCACCAGAGATGAGATGTCGGCACCATGATCCCGGACCCAACCAGAACACCAGTTACCCGTGTAAGTCATAGCCCGGGTCAACACCTGATCAATAATGGGGGTCAGGTAAGGCGTCATATCATCAACTGCACGTTTACATTCTGTCTCTCCCTCTTTTCCAGCAACCTGCTTTGCCACAGCATCGACAACAACCCGGGTAACCGTTGTGCGAATCTGGTCGGTAAATACTCCAACGAAATGGTGTAAATTAGCGTCGTTACTCAACCAGAGAGCAATATTTTGAATAATATCCGCCTGAGCCTGCCTGAGTGTTTCGGCCATCGCCTTCTTTATTGGCTCGATAACCTCTAACTCAACCCCTTGTTGATGACGGATAATCCATTCCCCCCCATTAGCCATCATATGCGTTAACATTTTATCAATGGCTTTATGCAGCTCCGGTGTCGCTGCCAGGGCATTGGCTTTGATCCATTTTTCCATGCTTTCCCGGATAAAACCCTGGCCATGATTCAGGGCCTTATCGATAGCACCATCAATATGCGGCATTAATAATGCCTCCAGGTCCATTGGTGCTGGAGCTCCGACATTCACATTCTTCAAAAGCGCCTCAATTGCGTTCTGGATGCCATCTGCATTGTTATAAACGGCAGTAGCCATACCCTCAATCGCATCGGCAACCGCCTGGCCTAAATAGTTAGCCGTAAGACTTTGCACATGGAGGTTGACGGCTTCGGTAATGCCAGCCGCATTGCCATCGGATGGTTCTGCAAGCGTCCCGATACCGTATTCAGTCCCGGCACTCACCGCTTCCTTAACCATTCGCTGAACATGGGGAAGAACGATTGGGAAAATAGACATTCTGGAGCTATCTGCGTCGTTCCCGGATTTCAACCGCAGATTGTCTGCCCATGCCTTACGACGGAAGATATCAGCGCCTTGAGTAATCACTTCCGTAATGCCCTTGCTCAGGTCGGGTATCAGGTCATCCATCACTTGAGACTGACGAGAGTGGCCGTCTTTCTCAGTGGCTGTATTCACCCCTTGAGCAGGTGCTATTGTTTCAGCAGCCCTGCGCAGGGTAGCGACTACGTCACCCTTATCCTGCTGACTATCGTTGACCGCAGAGCGCAGAGTCGCCAGCCGATCATGCAGGATGGATTCCAGCTCCGGGGCCGCCTGTTGCATCATTGCCCGAACATGGACTTCCACATCGTGCCGGAGCACCGTTCTATGCTGACGTATCCAGCCTGACAGTTGATCCACACCGTAACCGGCCAGTTGTTCCAGTACCTGTCCCCTGTTGAGTTGATTCTGCAGGAAAGGAAGCACTGCATCCCTGAGAGTCCGGGACTGTGATGTCTGCTGTACGCTCTCTGCGACCAGGCCGGAAGTACCCGTCACTGTCGGTACAACCAGGCCATTCAATCTGCGCACAAGAATATCCAGCAATTTCTGCCGGTTCGGCTGCTGTTCTGTCGTGGTATCTTCTTTAGCCAGCCAGCCAAGCACACCGTCAATGACCGCCTGCTGGGTCACCACCGCCTGCTCGGTAATGGCATCAATCACCCTGGGGACGACCACCTCATTATCAGCAAACAGACCGGTTGCCAGTACGTCCAGCCACCTGGTGCCATCAGCGATCCCCTGCAATGTCAGGTCACTGGCCATTGCTTTCACACTGTCGTAAGGCAGACCTTCCAGAACCGCTTCCAGCTGGTCTGCACCGCTGTGCAGCATCTCGGCCAGGCCTGTTTTCAGCATGTCATCAACTTCGGTGCCAATAGTCGTACGTTGACCCGAAGCTACCTGCCCGACAGTTTGCGGCTTCTGTGTCGAAGCGGGCAAATGCACTTTATCCGGGCTAGCCGGTACCAGTGCTTGTTCAGCTGCCTTCTTTACGTCACTCACAGTTTGTTGTTGCCAGGCAGCAGACAACAGCTTTTCGGTGATACTTTCGACAACGTTTGTCGTAAGGAATGGTGATACGACGCCGGTCAGTTTAGCGATGCTATCCCCGGACAGCACAACACCGTTGCTCTGGTGGTTGCCAGACGGCATGCCATGGTGTTTGGCAACAAACCCGGCACCTTCTTGAACGGCGACCTTGATAACCTTGCCAAAGCTGTCAGACAGAATTGACCTGGCCACTTCCAGTTGTTTTGTTTCATCGATGGTCAGCTTGATTAAATCGCCGACCATTTCGCTGGCCTGCTCTGCTGCGGCGTGACGGGCATCATGCCAGTGGTTCTGCTGTTTTTGATGGTTAGTTGTCGTTTTCTTCACACTGGTGACAGCAACATCTCCGGCCCTTTCCTTTGGCTTCTGCGCTTTTGCCGCCTGGCGCAGGTCAGCCACTACGTCGTGCTTATTCTCTGAACGCTTTCTCATTGCGGCGGCCAGTGCTTGCAGTCTTGCGTGCAGGAGCCCTTCCAGTTCCGGTACGGCTTTGTCCATGCTTGCCCGGGTCAGTACTTTTACATCCTCTGCAAGGTCGTCCTTATGCTTGCTGACGCTGTTTACCAGCGCATCGACTCCGTAAGTGGCCAGCCGTTCCAGTACCTGACCTTTCTGAACCTGGTCCTGTACGAACGGCATTACGGCGTTTCTGAGTGCGGTGGATTCTGATGCCTGGTTTCCAAGTGCCGCTGCTTCGCCCGTCACGCCGGTCAGCAGTGGTTCTACCAGAGTATTCCCACGGCGAACCAGAATCTCCTTTACGACTTCCAGGTTTTGCTGTCCCGATGCCTGATCCACGGTTGATAACCAGCCAAGCCCGTGAGTCGCCAGGGTCTGCACCAGCGACTCTGCCTGTTCGGTTAACTTATCAACTACCCTGGACACGACCCGGGCATCACCGGCAAACAGGCCGTTCACCAGCTCACCTACCCAGATGGCACCATCGTGTATCCCTTGCCGGGTCAATTCCCCAAGCACCGCTTCGGCAGTAGTGTATGGGTGTTTTTGCAGAAGTGATTCCACCTGATCGGCCACCGCGTTGACCATACCGGCAAGCCCTTCACCCAGCATTCGGTCAACTTCACGGGCTATCATCGTGGCTGAGTCTGCGGTTTCCACCTCGGCAGTGATCTCGGTAACAGTTGCTGTTTTCCAGTCTGCGGATTGCAACCGGTCACTCAGCAGTTCAACCATTAATTCAACCGTGGC